>NZ_JBXUOY010000044.1:0-27199 GCF_057196705.1 Streptomyces sp. ATLC9
GGCCGCGGGCGCCCCCCCCCCGCGGGCGGCGGGGGCGGCGGGGTCCGGGCGCGGCCAGGACCCCGGGAAGTGGTGAGAGGCTGGAGGGAGAGGACGAACGGAAGCGCGCAGCCACCGCCGACGAACACACGGAGGAGGTCGCCGTGGCATCCGAGCCGCAACCCGCCGCACGGGCACACCGTCCGACCCTGGCCGTCACCGAGGCCGGGCGCGGCCGCGCCGTGCTCGCCTTCCCGGACCGGCTGGACGCCGGCGCACTCGGTGAGCTGGAGGAGAGGCTCGTCGACCCGCGACTGCTCGGCGCCCACGAGGTGGTGCTGGAGATGGACGGTCTCGACCACCTCGACCTGGCATGCGCCTACGCCCTGCTCCGCGTGTCCACCGAGCGGCCGGAGACGGCCGTGCTGACCGTCCGCGGAGCAGGCCGCTCCGTCCGGCGGACCCTGCACAGCGTCGGCCTGGACGCGGTCGCGGTGATCGAGGAGTGACGGCGGGCGTCCCGCCCGGACACGCCCCGGCCCCGTCCCTCCCCCGGCGCGGGCGGAACCGCCGATCTTTACGGGACCGCCGGCGGGCGCTACCGTCGGCCCCGCCCTTGTCAGCCCGACGCCGCCCGCTGGAGTCCCCATGCGCCGAACCGTGCCCGCAGCGGTTCTTGTGTCCTTATCCCTGACCCTCACCGGATGCGGTGCGGGCGGAGGGTCGGCCCCGCCGGCCGTCCCCGCCCCCTCCGCCTCGGCGACCGTGGGCCCCTCGGAAGCGGTACCCGCCGGGCCGTCGGCGGTGCCGGCCGGAAAGACCTTCTCCTGGCCGGACGGCCTGGAGGCGACGGCGACGGTGCTGGAAAGGCTGCGTCCGGCCGACCACACGGACGTTCCGGGCGGCACGGTGGACGAGAAGCGGCTGGCCGGAGCCCGCGAGAAGCTGCTGGGGCAGGGCGGCGAACCGCTGGGGCTGCGGGTGAAGCTGACCAACAACGGTGACACCCCCCTGGATCTGGAGGCGGTGGAGGTCCAGTGGGTGGGGGTCGAGGTCGGCGGCATGGCGCAGAAGGCCGCCGACGACGGCGGGTTCGAGGGCGAGCTGGCGCCCGGCAAGAGCGCGACGGAACTGAGCGCCTGGGCCGTGCCCGACATCGTGGCCGTCGGCTACCAGGTGCTCGTATGGCCCGAGGGGGCCCGGAAGGGTGCGGCCGGACCCGGAGCGCGGTGGGCGTCACCTCCGGCCGGGTCAGCTCCCGATGAGCTCGGCGAAGCGCCGCGCGCCGATGTTGCCGCCGGAGACGATGACACCGATACGGGACGGGAGGGGCTCCAGGCGTCCGGCGAGCACGGCCGCCAGGGCGGCGGAGCCGCTGGGCTCGACGACCGTTTTCAGCCGTTCGAAGGCCAGTCGCATCGCGTCGCGGATCCGTTCGTCGTCGACCAGGACGATCTCGTCGACCAGCCGACGGTTGACGGAGAAGGTCAGCTTCCCGGGCGTCTCCGCGGCCAGACCGTCGGCGATGGTGCGCGGCACGGGGATCGAGACGCGTTCTCCCGCCTCCAGCGACCGCCTGGTGTCGTCCCCGGCCGCCGGCTCGACGCCGACCACCCGGATCCCGGGCAGCAGGCCCTTGGCGGCCGTGGCGCTGCCGGCGATCAGTCCGCCGCCGCCGACCGGAGCCACCAGGGCGTCGAGTTCGCCCACCTCCTCGATCAGCTCCAGCGCGGCGGTGCCCTGTCCGGCGATGATGTGCGGATGCTCGTAGGGCGGGATCAGTGTCAGCCCGCGCTCGGCGGCCAGCGCCTCGCCGAGGGCGACCCGGTCACCGGTGTAGCGGTCGTAGGTGACGATCTCCGCGCCGTACCCGGCGGTGGCCTCCAGCTTGGAGCGAGGGGTGTCCTCGGGCATCAGGATCACCGCCGTGGTGCCCAGCTCCCGCGCGGCCAGGGCGACGGCCTGTGCGTGGTTGCCCGAGGAGTAGGCCGCTATTCCGCGGGCCAGTTGCTCGGGCGACAGGCGCGAGGCGGCGTTGTAGGCGCCGCGGAACTTGAAGGCCCCGACGCGCTGGAGGTTCTCGCACTTGAGGAAGACCTCCGCGCCGGCGAGGGAGTCCAGGGTGCGCGAGCGCAGCACGGGAGTGCGGTGGGCGACGCCCTCGATCCGCGCCGCGGCGTCGCGGACATCCTCCAGCGTGACCGGCGGTGTGCTCGTCATGCCGATGCCTCCATCATGGGTGTCGGGGACAGGGTGCAGGGGCAGGGGGCCGTCGGCGCGGTCACTCGAACCGCGAGGTGTCGCCCGCCCCCCGGCGCACGATCTCCGCCTCGCCCCCGGAGAAGTCGACGACCGTGGTCGGCTCGGTGCCGCAGTCGCCCGAGTCCAGTACGGCGTCGACCACGTGGTCGAGCCGCTCCTTGATCTCCCAGCCCTGCGTCAGCGGCTCCTCCTCGCCGGGCAGGAGCAGGGTGCTGGACAGCAGAGGCTCCCCGAGCTCGTCGAGCAGGGCCCGGGTGACGACATGGTCGGGGATCCGGACCCCGACCGTCTTCTTCTTCGGGTGCGGCAGCTGGCGCGGCACCTCCTTCGTCGCGGGAAGGATGAAGGTGTAGCTGCCGGGCGTGGCCGCCTTGATCGCGCGGAACACGTCGTTGTCGATGCGCACGAACCGGCTCATCTGCGCGAAGTCCCGGCACACCAGAGTGAAGTGGTGGCGGTCGTCGAGGTTTCTGATCGCCCTGATCCGGGCGATGCCGTCGCGGTTGCCCAGCCGGCACCCCAGCGCGAAGCAGGAGTCCGTCGGATACGCGACGAGTCCACCGGACCGGATGCCGTCCACCACGGTGCCGATGGTGCGCTGCTGGGGGTTGTCGGGGTGCACGTCGAAATACCTCGCCATCCCGCCGACCCTACGCGATCAGGCCACCGGCGCGGTTGTCAGTGGTGTGCGTCACAGTTGTCCATAGGGCCGCTCCCCGGGGCGGGGGCCCGGAGGCGGCGCTGAACGCGACCTCGGTTCGAGGAGGCGAACCCCATGGCACGCGCGTACGCGATCCGGGCCGAGGGCCTGGCCAAACGCTTCAAGGACACCAGGGCGCTGGACGGCGTGGACCTGGAGGCCCGCACCGGGACGGTGCTGGGACTGCTCGGGCCGAACGGAGCGGGCAAGACCACCGCCGTGCGGATCTTCGCCACCCTGCTCCAGCCGGACGCGGGGCGGGCCGAGGTCGCCGGCCACGACGTGGTGCGGGAGGCAGGGGTCGTGCGCTCCCTGGTCGGCCTGACCGGCCAGTACGCGGCGGTCGACGAGAACCTCACCGGCACGGAGAACCTGCTGCTGATCGGACGGCTGCTGGGGACACCGAGGCGTGAGGCGAAGGCGCGGGCGGCCGAACTGCTGGAGCGCTTCGGGCTGACGGAGGCGTCCGGACGCGCGGTGAAGACGTTCTCGGGAGGGATGAGGCGCAGGCTGGATCTCGCGGCGAGCCTGGTGGGCCGGCCCAGCATCCTCTTCCTGGACGAGCCGACGACCGGTCTCGACCCGCGCAGCCGGGGGGAACTGTGGGACATGCTGCGCGGCCTGGTGGCCGAGGGCGTGACCGCGCTGCTGACCACCCAGTACCTGAACGAGGCGGATCTGCTCGCCGACCGGATCGTGGTGATCGACAAGGGCCGGGTCATCGCCGAGGGCACACCCGACGACCTGAAGTCGCAGGTGGGCGGCCAGGTGCTCCAGGTGCGGCCGGTGCGGGAGCACGATCTGGCGGCCGCGCACTCCCTGGTGGCGCGGGCGGCCGGGCCGCAGACCCGGATCGAGGGGGAGGCGGTGACGGCGCCGGTCGGCGATCCGGAGCTGATGCCGGCGGTGGTCCGCGGCCTGGACGGAGCCGGTATCGCGGTCGGTGAGCTGACACTGCGCCGCTCATCGCTGGACGAGGTCTTCCTCGCGCTGACCGGCCACCGCACGGGCCCGGACGGGGAACGGCGGGCGGCGGGCACCCGGGCCGGTGAGCGGACCGGGGAGAGGGCGGTGAGCGCGTCATGACCGCCACGACAGCGGGCACCCCCGTCACGGCCGGCGGCAGGGTCCGTCCGGGGGCCGGGCTGAGGCAGACCGCCACCATGGCGTGGCGCAGTCTCGTCGCCATCAAGCACAACCCGCTGGAACTCGTCGACTACAGCATCACACCGATCATGTTCGTCTTCCTCTTCACCTATGTGCTCGGCGGCCAGATGGCCGGGTCGCCCGACGTCTACCTGACGTACGCGCTGCCGGGGATCATCGTCCAGAACACCCTGTTCATGACCACCTACACGGCGCTGGCCCTCAACACCGACCTCACCAAGGGCGTCTTCGACCGGCTGCGCAGCCTGCCGATAGCCCGTTCCGCCCCGCTGATCGGCCGGATCACCGCCGACCTGGCCAAGCATGTGTGGGCGATGTTCCTGATGATCGGCCTGGGCCTGGCGCTCGGTTTCCGCATCACCGGCGGCTTCGGCGGTTTCCTGGCGGGTGCGCTGCTGCTCGTCGTCTTCGCGGCGGCGGTCTCCTGGTGCGCGGTGCTGATCGGCATGCTGGCGGGCGACGCGGAGAAGGTCCAGGCGTTCGGCTTCACCCTGATCTTTCCCATCACTTTCACCAGCAGCGCCTTCGTCATCGTCGACACCATGCCCGGCTGGCTCCAGGCATGGGCGGACGTCAACCCGGTCACCCATCTGTCGGACGCGTACCGCGGTCTGCTGCTGGGCGGTGAGGTGGGCCGGCCGCTGCTGTGGTCGCTGGTCTGGGCGGTGGGGATAGCGGCGGTCTTCTACCCGCTGGCGATGAAGGCAACGCGGGCCCGGACCGGCGGCCCCCGCCCCCCCCGCCGGCCGGCCCCCGACCGCGGGGGAGCGGGGTGTGGGCGTGGAGGACTACTCGCCTCCGAGTGTGAACAGCAGGTAGAGGAAGAACGCGAAGAGATGGCCCGCGACTATGTAGGCGAACAGGCGGAGGACGAGCCCGCGGGGGAAGCGGCCGTCGCCGCGCTCGACACCGGTGTCTTCAGTCGGCATGGGTGTCACCTTCCGGAGTTCGCGATGAGTCGGTGTGCCGCCGGGCGCCTTGCCGGCCGGAGCGTTCCCCGTCCAGGCACAGATCGCCGATCCGGCTCTGGAGCAGTGTGTGGACGAAGAGCAGGTCGGCTCCCCCTGGAGGTACAGCGGTGATCCGGTGGGGGGTCAGGCTGTCGTAGTGGGCCGAGTCACCGGGACCGAGAAGGTGCTCGTCGCCTCCCAGGACGAGGCGGAGGCGGCCGGTGAGGACGTGCAGCCACTCCTCCCCGGGGTGGGTCCGTACCAGGTCGCCCTGGGCGTCCGGGGGGATGTGCACGCGCAGCGCCTGCATGGCCCGCCGCGACCCGCCGGCCTGCCGGTAGGCCCAGCCGCCGGCCTCGGCCGGTTCCACCTGCCCGGCCCGGATGACCGGGTCCCTCTCAGGAGGAGCCTCACCCAGCAGGTCCGCGACCGTGGTGTCGTAGGTCCGGGCGAGGGCCAGCAGGAGCGGCAGTGACGGCTGGCGCTGTCCGGTCTCCAGGCGGGACAGGTGCGCCGGGGACAGGTCGAGCCGCTCGGCCGCGGCCTCCAGGGTGAGTCCGCCCCGCCTGCGCAGGTCGCGCAGGCGGGACGCGACACCTGGCAGGTCCATGCCCGCATCGGGAGTTCTCTGGCCCATACGCTCATTGAGCCATGTCCATGCCTGAAGGGCAAATCATTTGCCCTTCAGGCAAAGCCGTGAAGGAGAAAACTTCCCTTTCGCCCCGGTTTCAGCGTCAGAAGGCATGCCGCACCACCTCGGCCCTCCTCGGTGCGGCGCTTCCCGATCTCATCGCCCCGGCCCTGCTCTTGAGGATGCGCGCGGGCCGGTCCGGGAAGTTTCCCGGCGCCGAAGACGGCGACGGCGATCTCGCCGATCCCGAACATCCGGTACCTCCTTCCCGGAGCCGGGAGGGGTTCGTGCCCAGGCGGGGAGTGGTGCGCCGGCGGTCCTTGGCTCTACGGCAACGCAGAAGTTTCGGAGTGCCGATCCGGTCACCGCTCGCCTACGATGTACGGCCGACCCGGCCGGGGCGACGGGGGCATGGCTGGAAGGAGACGGCAGGGTGGACCAGGAGAGGACCGGGCGGGCCCGTACGCGCCGGCGCGGCCAGGGCGAGCTGGAGGTGCAGGTGCTGTCGGCGCTGCGTCAGGCGCCGGGGCCGGTGGACACCGCCTGGGTGCGGGAACGGCTCGGCGGCGATCTGGCGTACACCACCGTCATCACCATTCTGACCCGGCTGCTGGCCAAGGGCGCGGTGGTGCGGGAGAAGGCGGGACGCTCGTTCGTGTGGTCGCCGACGGCGGACGAGGCGGGGCTGGCGGCGCTGCGCATGCGGCGGGTGCTGGACGGGGAGAGTGACCGTCATGCGGTGCTGGCGAGTTTTGTGACCTCGTTGCCGCCGGGGGACGAGCGACTGCTGCGAGAGCTGCTGCAGCGAACCGAAGAGCTGGGGGAGTGAGGCGGTTGTGGGGGTCTTCGTCTTCCTGCCGCTGGTGCTGCCGCTGACGGTCTGGCCGATCGCACGCCTGGCCGAGCAACATCTGCACCCGCGCACCGCCACGGTGCTGCTGTCGGCGGCGGCCGGCGTGCTGGCGGTGTGCAGCACGGTGTGTCTGGCGCTGCTGATGGTGGTGGGCACCGCGCAGCTGCCGGGCAACCCGCTGCCGGACGGCTGGTCGGACGAGGAGGTGCGCGAGGCGGTTCCCTATGACGAGGTCGCCGGCCGGGCCGCCATCCCCGCGCTGCTGGCGGTCGTGGTGGTCTGTACGCGGGCGCTGTGGGTGCATCGCCGGGTACGGCGCCGGGCGGTGCGGGCACTGACGGGCGCGCGTGGGCACTCGGTGGCGGTGCTGCCCGACGGCGAGCCGTACGCGTACGCGCTGCCCACGGGCCGGGGCCGGAAGGGCCGGGTGGTGGCATCCACGGCGATGCTGTCGTGTCTGGAAGGCGGGGAGAGGCGAGCACTGTTCGCGCACGAGCGGGCGCATCTGGCCCGCGGGCACCACCGGTTCCTGCTGACGGTCCACCTGGCCGCGCGGGCGAACCCCTTCCTGCGGCCGCTGCGGACGGCGGTGTCCTACACGACGGAACGGTGGGCGGACGAGGAGGCGGCGGAGGCGGTCGGCAGCCGGCGGACGGTGGCCCGGGCGGTGGGCAAGGCCGCGCTGGTCTCCCGCGGCACCGGTCCGGCAGCGGCGACCGCCCACTTCGCCGCTGCCGGACCGGTGCCGCGGCGGGTGGCCGCCCTGCTGGAGCCGGCTCCGGTAGTGCGCAGCTGGCCGCCGGTGTTCACCACGGCGGGGCTGGCGGCCTGGACGGCCGCGGCGGGGACGACCGTCTCGGCGCTGTCGTCGGCCAACTCCGCCGTCACCCTGTTCCTCGTACTGAAGGCGGCTACGCCGCTGTAGGACCCAGCGTGCGGCGGACCGCGCGGAGTTCACGGGCCGCCGCACGCGCCCTGGCGCCGTGAGGGGTCCGGGCCGCACCACCGCGGCCCGGACACGGACCGTGCCGGTCAGCCCTCGTCGCCCTCGTCCTCGTCCTCGAAGGCGTCGCCGATCTCGTCGACGACCTCGGCCGCGACCATCCCGCCGGCGACACCGACCGCGAGTCCGGCCGCGCCCGCGGCGATGGCGGTCCCCATGCCGGGACCGGAGCGGTGGCCGTCATGGTGATCGCCGTGGTGGTGGCCGTAGGGGGCGGCGTGGCCGTATCCGCTGTGCGTGGCGTGCGCGGCACGGTGCTCGACGAGCTGCCGGACCCAGCCGTCCACCTCGGTGTTCCAGTCGCGGACGTCCTGGTGCCCGACGGCGAACCGGGTGAGGGCGTCGTGCCCGCCGGAGAACAGGCCACCGCGCTTGTCGGCCTCCAGTACCACCTCCATGCCGCCGGGGTGGGCCAGGAAGGTCACCTCGATCTCGTTGACCGCGTGCGCGTACTGCGGGGCGGGGGTGAGTTCGATCTCCTGGTAGAAGGGCAGGGTCTGGCCGGTGCCGTGGATGCGGCCGTATTCCAGGTCGGCGGACTTGAAGCCGAACCCGAGCTGCCCGAAGGCCTCCAGGACGGCCTCCTGCGCGGGCAGCGGGCGCACCGTCAGCGGGTCGAGGTCGCCCTTGTCCTTGGCGCCGGCCACGGACAGTTCGGTACGCACTCCGAGGACGACGCCCAGGGGCTGGCCGTACAGCTCGGTGACCGGGGTCTCCCACGGCAGCGTCACGGTGAACGGAACGGCGCGTTCCTCGCCCTCGGCCAGCCGGAAACCACCGGCCACGGTGAAGCGCTCGAAGACGATTCCGCCCTCGGACTCGCCCTCCTCGTGCTCGACCTCGACACGGGCGATCAACTCCAGGGTGATGTGCTCGATGTCGAAGTCGGCGCTGCCGCCCCTGAGATGGACCCGCCCGGACAGAGGTGCGCCCGGCAGGGCCGCACCGGGGTCCAGGACCGTGTCCACCGTGGGGCCGCCCACACCGAGCGAGCCGAGCAGCCGTTTGAACACCATCGCGGCGTTCTCCTTTGCGTGTGTGTCTGTGCGTGTGAGGGCGCGCGGCGCCGCGGTGGGTGACAAGGAGACAGTGCCGTGCGCGGCGCCGCGTGCCCTCAGGGAGTGTTACCTGGCGGTGGTGTCCAGCGCGGCCAGGGCCTGAGCCCAGCGGACGTACTTCAATCCGGCCAGGTCGGCCACGGTCTTCACGCCGAAGGCCTGGTCCAGCAGTTCGCCGTCACGGTCGGAGACACCCTTCAGGGCGGAGACGGGCGCCTGGAGTATCTCCGGCAGGGCCTTGTCCGCCCACGCCTTGTCCAGCACCTTGTCCAGGTCGATCGAAGCCACGTATGCCCTCCCAGGCTGACGGTGTGCGAGTGAGAAGCGGGAGCGGACCGCGACAGGTGCGGAACCACACCGGCCGGCCTGTGCGTTGACCGGTCGGCCCCGCGGTCCTGTCCCATGGGTCGTGGACCGTCGCACCGCGCCCCGGCGGAGCGCTCACGGACGGTGGGCGGCGCACACGACCTCCTTCTTTTCTACATGACTGTAGAAGGATAGAGGGCGCCGGGCCCCGGCCCGAGCGCATCGAGGCGACCGAGGCGGAAAAGGCCGAAAAAGACCTCCTGAAAGGGCGTCACTTCCCTTCCGTGTGCCGTTCTTCCCCCGGCGGCGCCGTTCCCGGAAGCGGGCAAGGCGGGCGGGAGCCGGTGAAGAGGGCGCGGGCGTCACCGCCGTATTCGGCCATTTCCGGTGGCCTGTTCGCCGGTGGTCTGGGCATGCGGCAGAGGACCCCGACGCATATGACGAGGAGAGTGAAGATGCTCGCAGCCTGGACCGGATCGTGGAGCCTGGGCTGGAGCATCACGATCTTCCTGGTGGCCGCGGCCGTCACCGTGGTGTGCAGTGTCAGGCTCGCGGGGCTGGGCGACGCCCTCGCCGACCGGACGGGCTGGGGCGAGGCGCTGTTCGGCGCGGTCTTCTTCGGGCTGATCACCTCCCTGTCGGGCATCGTGATGACGGCGGTCAGCGCGGCGGACGGCCAGCCCACCCTGGCGTACGGCAACGCGGTGGGCGGCATCGCGGCGCAGACCCTGGCGGTGGTGGTCGCCGACGCCTCCTACCGGCGGGTCAACCTGGAGCACGCCGCGGCCTCCCTGCCCAACGTGCTGTTCGGCTGCCTGCTCATAGCCCTGCTCGGGCTGGCGCTGATGGCCTCCTTCGGCCCCGAGGCCACGGTGCTGGGGGTGCACCCGGCCTCGCTGGTGCTGGCGGCCTTCTACTGGGGCGGGATCCGGCTGATCCGTGACCAGGAGGAGCCGATGTGGCGGGCGGTCCGCACCCGCGAGACCGTCCCCGACACGCCCGACGAGGAGCGTTTCGCCGGACGGGGCAGCCGCGGCCTGTGGGGGGAGTTCCTGGCGGTCGCGATCCTGGTCGCCCTGGGCGGCTGGGCCGTGGCGCGAGCGGCCGAGAGCCTGCTGGAGGTGACCGGGATGAACGCGGGCTTCGTCGGCGCGGTCCTGATGGGCGGGGTCAACGCGCTGCCGGAGACGGTGGCGGCGGTGGCGGCGGTACGGCGCGGGGCGGTGACCCTGGCGATAGCGGCCATCGTGGGCGGCAACTGCCTGGACGTGCTCAACCTCGCCGTCGGCGATGTCTTCTTCCGAGGCGGCTCCCTCTACCACGCCGCCGGCTCCGACCAGCTCTTCCTCACCGGCGCCGCCCTGCTGATGACCACCGTGCTGCTGGGCGGCATGCTGGTGCGGCAGAAGCGAGGCTGGCTGCGGCTCGGATTCGACGGCATCGTGCTGCTCACCGTCTATCTGGGAAGCGTGGCCGTCCTCGCCCTCTGACCGGGCGGCCCGGGGACGGCGGATTCATCGTGCGAGCGGCATCGGTGGTGGCCGGAATCCACCGGAGCGTCAGCCCGCCGCGCAGGCGGTGCACGCGGTGGCCCGCTGCGGGTCGTAGCGGCGGCCGCACGCGCACCGGGGCCAGTCCAGGCAGGACGGGCACATGGTGTACGGGGCGGCGACGGGAACGCCGCAGGTGCCGTTGCGCCCCTCGCACTCGGGCATGGGCCGGTGGGCCACGGCTTCGGCCGGCGTGCGGTCCGCGGGCGTGGGGACGGGCGCCTCCCGGTCCCCACCCTCGTCCCCGGCGGCGGGACGCGGGCGGGGAGGGCGGCGACTGCCGCACAGAGGGCAGGGCGAGTCGGGATCGCCGGGAGTCCAGCCGTCGTCGCAGCGCGCCGGGCAGTCGCCGGGGGCCAGCAGCCATACGGCGACGTGGTCGGGCCGGTAGCCGTCCCTGCGCTCGTCGGCCTCCCTGCTCAGGGGGCGGGAAGACCAGCCTCCCCACCAGCGGCGCTCGACACGGGCGACGAGCTGGGCGGCGGTGTGGTGGCGCAGCTCGGCGCGGATGGTGTCGATGACGGTGGGAGGGGCGGTGCCTCCGCAGGCGCGGACGACCTTGTCGGGCAGCGCGGCGAGAACGGCGCGGACCGGGTCGCCGGAACCCGGGGCGTTCCGGCAGGTTTCGCACTGGCCGTCCAGCCAGGTCCGGGGGAAGTGAACCCGTCCCCGCCGCGAGGCCCGCTGACCCGGCCCGCCCGGATTCCGCGGCCTGGGTTCCTCGCGGACCGTGCCGCCCCCGGTGCGCGCGGGGAGCGGGGCGTGGCAGGTGCGGCACAGACCGCGGCAGGTCCGGCACCGGCCGCCCTGGGCGGAGGGGGCGCCGCATCCGGGGCACTCGCGGCGGCACACGTCGCACAGGTGGTCCTCGGGATGGGGAACGGGCAGGGGGCGGCTTCTGTCCTGGCAGCGCAGGCACTTCGCGGTGTCGATGTCGCAGGGGGTGGGGAGGAGGGGTACGCCGGGACAGGTGCCGCAGCGTACGGCGACGTGCTCTTCGGTACGGCGAAAGATCATGCCGTGCTCCCGCTCCTGTGGGCCGTGGTCGATCCGGTGCCAGAATGCCACGCCGTACCGACACCGGATCCGGCCCGGCCGGCATGTCCGAAGGCGTGCGATTATGCGAGGACGCCGCACGGCCGACGGACCTGCCGAGGCGGTGGGAGGCGAGGTGGTGGACGGATGTGGCCCCGGGTGGACGGCATGCGCGCTCCGGAACCGGGCACGCCGGGGGAGCTGCGGTCCCGGCTGAACGCGCTCGTTCTCGCGGGGACGAAGACCGCCACGACCGGTCTGCTCCAGGAGTGCGCGCAGGAGGCGGAGTGCCTGGAGTACGCGGGTGAGAGACCGGCGCTGCCGGACGACCACGGCCGACGCGTCGCCACCGTCGAGATCACCAGTGTCGAGATCGAGCCCTTCGAAGAGGTGACCTGGGAGCACGCCGCCGCCGAGGGCGAGGGGGACGCCTTCCCGGAGGAGTGGCGCGAGGGCCACCGCCGGTTCTGGGAACGCACCGGCACCCCGGTCACCGACCGCACCCCCGTGACCTGCCTGGCCTTCCGGCTCGCGCGGTAGAGCGGGCGGATCCGGCGCGCGGGAGATCGACTTTCGCAACCGCGCCGGGTGGGCGACCCTGGAACCGGACGTTCGAGGGACGGGGCCGTATACGAGGGCGGTCCAGACCGCCGTGGAGTCTCCGCCGGGCGTCCGCGGCGGTGCGGGCGCCCGTGCTCGAGCCCCTCGCCCGCGAGCCGAAGCAACTTGCCGGCCCGGGTGCACGCGGCCGGAGCGGAGGCGAGAGAGGAGCTGCGATGCGACGCGGCGGACCTTCGGTACTGGGAATCGTGCTGGCCGGCGGAGCGGGCAAGCGGCTGATGCCGCTCACGGCCGACCGGGCCAAGCCCGCGGTCGTCTTCGGCGGAACGTACCGCCTGGTCGACTTCGTGCTGTCCAACCTGGTCAACGGCGACATCCTGCGGATCTGTGTCCTGACCCAGTACAAGTCGCACTCGCTGGACCGGCACATCACCACCACCTGGCGGATGTCGAGCCTGCTGGGCAACTACGTCACGCCCGTGCCCGCCCAGCAGCGCCTCGGCCCCCACTGGTACCTGGGCAGCGCCGACGCCATCCTGCAGTCGCTGAACTTGGTCCAGGACGAGCGCCCCGACCACATCGCGGTCTTCGGCGCCGACCACGTCTACCGCATGGACCCGCGGCAGATGCTGCGGCAGCACATCGAAGGAGGCGCCGGGGTCACCGTCGCCGGCATCCGGGTGCCGCGCGCGGAGTCCTCGGCCTTCGGCGTCATCAAGCCCGGACCGGACGGCCGGACGGTCGAGGGTTTCCTGGAGAAGCCCACAGATCCGCCCGGCCTGGCGGACGACCCCGACTCCGTCCTCGCCTCCATGGGCAACTACGTCTTCACCACCAGGGCACTGGTGGAATCCCTCTTCAAGGACGCCGAGGACGAGGACTCCGCGCACGACATGGGCGGCTCCATCCTGCCCCTCCTCACCGAGAGCGGCGAGGCGCAACTGTATGACTTCAATACCAACCATGTGCCCGGCGAGACCGCCCGGGACCAGGGGTACTGGCGTGACGTGGGGACCCTCGACGCGTACTACGACGCCCATATGGACCTGATCGCCGAACGACCGGCCTTCAACCTGTACAACCGTGACTGGCCGGTCTACACCCACTCCTCCCAGCTGTCGCCCGCACGCTTCAACGCCGGGGGCATCGCGGGGGAGTCCATCGTCAGCGCGGGCTGCCTGGTCCGCGGCCAGGTGACCAGGTCGGTCCTCTCGCCCGGCGTGGTGGTCGAGGAGGGAGCGGTCGTGCAGGACTGCGTCCTGCACGACAACGTGCACGTGGGGCGCGGCGCGCTCGTCAGGGGCGCGATCCTGGACAAGCACATAGAGGTGCCGCCCGGCGCCGCGGTCGGGGTCAACGAGCAGAGCGACCGGGAGCTGTACTCCGTCTCGGAGAACGGTGTGGTGGCGCTGGGCAAGGGGCAGCGCGTCCTGTGAGACGCGCGTCGTCCGGCCCCGGGCGGGCTCGCGCCCGGGGCCGGACGACGACGGTCAGGAAGCGGTGCCGACGACCGAGGCCCCGGACCTGGTGACGTGGTAGGTCACCCTCGCTCCGCTCCAGTAGTGGAAGGTGAGCGTCACCCGGGCGCCGTCCCTGCCCCCGGCGAAGAGGTCGGGCTTCAGGACGGTGGTGCCGCTCGCGTAGTCGGCGCGAACGCGCGGTCGAACTCCTTGTAGGAAGTCCAGTCATGGGGGCCGGCGCTGGTGCCGTAGGCCCGGGATCCGCTCAGCCGGGTGAGCGCGGCGGCGGTGATGGTGAGCCGGTCGCCCCGGAGGGTGCGGTCCCTGCCGCGCACCAGAGGAGCGGAGCCGTGGCGCAGCCCGGTGAAGGAGGTGCCGTTGAGGTTCAGGGTGAGCGTCTTGTCGGTGACGGCGTCGCCGCGGGCGCTGAAGACCTGGCCGGAGGAGGCGGTGCCCGACCGGGTCCTCCAACTGGTCCTGATCTGGGCGAACAGCTCCGGATCGTTCCAGAGGAAGCCGGTGCGCCGGAAATGCTGGCTATTGTCCCACGGCATCGTGGTGATGTTCCTGATACGGGCGCGGTACCCGAGAGACTCGAAGAACTTCAGCTTCTCGCCCTGCCGGACGGTGCCGGTGTGCCGGTCGAAGCCCAGCAGGCCGTACTCGCCGAGGATCACCGGGACGCCCTTGGCCGCGAAGGTGCCGTGAACGCGGTCGAACGCGTCGGTCAGATCCTTCTGGGCGGTGGCGTCGAAGCGCGTACCGCCCGCCACGTTCACGCTGAAGGGCCAGTAGCCGCAGTAGTGCACCGTCGCGGCGACGCGGGGGTCGCCGAGGGCGTCGATGGTGTCGGCCAGTTCGTCCACCCGTGCCTGGTCGGCGGAGGTGTGCAGGGTCGGCAGGACGAGCAGCCGGTCGGCGTTGCGGCCGCCGGACCGGTGCACGATGCGGTGGAAGGAGGTGTTGAGTTCGTCCAGCAGCTCCGCGTTCCGGGCGTCGTCCTGGCCGCCGTTGAACTGCGGTTCGTTGACGCGTCCGAACGCCAGTCTGGACGGGTGGTTCCGGAAGGCGTCGGCCAGCTGTTCCCAGATGGCGTTGTAGCGGGCGAGTACACCGGCGCGGTCGGCCGGCATGTCCGCGATCCACCGCCAGGAGTCGTGATGAATGTTGATCATGACGTGGAAGCCGTCCGCCAGCGCCCAGTCGACGACCTCCTCGACGCGGTCGAGGTATTCCGGCTCAAGGGCGTGTTCCGGTGCCGGCCCCTGGTGTTGGCCCCATGTCACGGGAATACGGATGCTGTTGAATCCCTGTGCTCTGACATTGTCGAGAAGGGCTTCGGTGATACGGGGGTTTCCCCACGATGTCTCGTCGCCGCCGGTGGCGTCGAGGGAGTTACCGAGATTCCAGCCGGGCTGCACCGCGGTGACCTGGGCCATCGCGGTACGCGGGGCGTTTTGCCGCGTCCGGGGCCGGACGCCGCTTCGGCGTGGCCGGCGGCCGGCGTGTTCACCCCGGCGAGCAGCATGACGACGCCGCCCACCAGCAGGCCGGCCCACCGGCGGGTCCTCCCCGTTCTGTCGCGTAAACCGGACATCGCGCTCCTCGTGGTCGCATGGCACGGTGATGAGAAAACGGAGCCGGGCACGGACCCGTTCGTCCGCTGCGGCCCTCGGGAATGCACTTCGGTCGCGATGCCGGCAGCGGCGGGTCGATGACGCAAGGGCCGATGTGCGGGCCGGTGAGATCACCTGTCCGGAAATAGGGACTTCCGGGCAGGAATGCAGACGTTCGACCCCGGGTGTTCGGCGCGGTGTGAATCGTCGATATGGAATTCGACGGCCGGTTACGGGGCGCCTCCTCGCGCTTCCCGCACTCCTCCGGGCCGGAGCGGACACCCGGGTCCGCCACGCCGCGGCAGCGCCCGCCGGAGCGCCGTACCTCCCGTACGGGCGGCTGCCCGGGAACGGGCCGGGCCCGGCACCCGAGGAGCGGGTGCCGGGCCCGTGGAGGTGCGCCGGGGTCAGGCGGGTCGGATGTTCTCCGCCTGCGGGCCCTTCTGACCCTGGGTGACGTCGAACTCGACCTTCTGCCCCTCGTGCAGCTCGCGGTAGCCCTGGGCCGCGATGTTGGAGTAGTGGGCGAAGACGTCGGGGCCGCCGCCCTCCTGCTCGATGAAGCCGAAGCCCTTCTCGCTGTTGAACCACTTCACGGTGCCCTTGGCCATGACCGTTTCCTTCTCCTCGAGGGGACCGGACCCGATCTGTGGGCCCGGGAGGTGATCGCCCTGGTCCGGAGATGAGCTGAACAGCGAGAACGCCCGTGATCGTGACCACGGGCGTACGAGACTTCGGAACCACGACTGCTGTTCACGACGCTACACCGCCCGGTCGGCGGCCGCTACCGACACGGCCGGGTGTGCCCCGATGGGCCGTACGGGCCCGCCCGGTCGGCCGCGCGTGGCGTTCACGGCCGGTCGCCGCCCTTCCGGCCGGCCGGGGACCGGGCCGTGTGCGCCATCTTGACGGGACGCGAACAGAGTGAGAGCCACGGGAGCGCTCCCATGATTCAACGGAAACCCGCGCGCCTTCCGTCCCCTTCCGGAGCCGCGGTGAGAGGAACGAGAGCACTGGCCGCTCCTGTTGGCCGGGCTGCCACCCTCCTCGGTGTGGGCGCCCCGGGCCCGGCCACCCACGCCGAGGAGGGCGGCACACCACCGGGGGCTCGTCCGCCTTCCCCGGCCACCGGGGCAGGGGCCGGGGAAGGCGGCCTCCGGGGAGGACGGCGACGGCGTTGTCAGTGACCGCGCCTATGGTTCCGGCCATGTCCCGCCGCTGTGGCGTGGAAGGCCCCTGGAGCATGGGAGACGGTGCGTTGTCGGATTGGGAGAGGTCGAGCACGGCACGGGTGGTACCACCCGCACGGCCACGCAAGCTCGCCAAGGTGCCGTTCGTCGAACTGGCCGGCGGACGCCTGCAGGGAGTGGTGTCCAGCGGCTCGGACATCGGTCGGGTCTACGTCTCGTCAGTCGCCGCGGGTGACTACGCGTTCGCCTGCAGCACCAACAACAACCGGCCGTGCGGCGGCGCACGGGATTCGTTCTGCAACCACATCCGGGCCCTGGTCAGCGAGGCGGTACTGCAGTACGGCGCCGAGCGTGTCGCCCGCTACCTGCGGGTCGAGACCGCGCAGGAGGAGCCGGACGCGTCGGCCGTCACCACCGCCATGGCCTGCGCGAGCCCGCCGCGGGGCGACACCGGGGCCGCAGCACCCGTCTTCAGCCGGTTCCTGCGTCACCTGGCCTATCTGGAGCTCGCCCCGACCACCGCGCCGCTGCCGGAGATGCACTGGTTCCCGCCGACCAGGGCGGTGGCGTGATGCGCGCCGATTCGCTCACCGAGCCCGTCGACGGACTCGACGAAGTCCTGACGGCGGTCGACGCCTTCGACCAGGCCCTTGTCGCGGGCCTGCTCCGGCCCCGGCCGGGCCCGGCCGGGGGTCGGGCCGGGCTCGCCGAGGCGGTCGCGGGGACCCCGCTGGCCGCCAGGGTCGCGGAGGCGGCGGAGAAGACCGCGGCCGCCTCCGCCGGCGAGGAGCACCTCACCGCTCTCGCCGCCGCCCGCACCGCACTGCTCGGATCCGTTCACGACGCGCTGACGGCCCGCCTGCAGGAGGCGACCGGCCGGGCCCGCTCCGAGGAGACGGTCTTCACGCCCGGCGGACAGCAGACGGCGAACCTGCTCGCAGCCGCCCGCTCATGGCTGGTCGATCTGGCGCGCGCCGGATGGCAGGGCATCGATCACGACATGGTCTCCGCGTCCGCGCAGGTCGTCTCCGCGATGCTTCCGGATCCGTCCCTGCGCCGGCCGGCCGCCCTCCTGGACGGCTTCGCCGCCGAACTCGCCGCGTCCTGCCCCGGCGCGACGCTGGAGCGCGTCCCGGTGAGGCGCTGGGCCGACCTGTGGTCACGCGCGATGCTGCTGACACTGCCGGGCGCGGCGGACGTACCCGCGGCCGGTACCGTCACCGGACGCCTCCTGCCGCTCGGCGTCGACGTGCACGAGCACGCCACCGCCGTGCAGGCGCAGGTCCACGCCGTGCTCGAACCCGTGGACGGCTCCGCCTCCCGTCTGGTGCGGGCCGCGGTGTCGGTGCCCAAGCCCGACACGGTCGTGGGGGCCGGTCTGTGGCAGCTGCTGCGCCCCCACACATCGCTCCTGGCGGCCTTCGGGGAGGGCCGTTCGATGGACCTGGCCGACATGCCGGTCACCACCGAGGGCGACCTCCTCTGGGAGGACGGGTGCGCCCTTCCGGGGGAGCCCGCCGATGCCTTCGCCACGGCCCGTGTCGCACTGCCCGTCGCGGCCGATCCGGCGACCGCGCCGCTGGACCGGCATCCGGCGCGTATCGCCGTCCCCGTCCTTCTGGAGGGCTACACCGCCCAGGAGGAGGACGGGGCGCTGACGTTCACCGTCGCCGGGCACCCCCTGGCCGTCGACACCGACAGGATCCCGGCCGCCGGCCCCCTCACCCCCGAGACCGTGGCGGCGTCCGGGGCGTGTATCGGGCTCCTGCGCTGGGACGCGGGGAGGTACCGGATCCAGCCCCTGGCCGTCGAGACGACCGTGCGGAAGAAGACCGTCACGCTCCACGCGGGGGGATGGGCCGGCGGTACGGCCGACAAGGCCGGTGTCAGAGCGGAGAAGGCCGCGACCGCCGCCGTGGCGGTGCTGCGGGAGAGGGCCGGAAGGCTGCTGCGCAAATGAACGAGCACACCGCCGAGCACACCGCCGAGCACACCGCCGGGGCCGGACACGCACCCGGGCCGGACGGTGGGGCGGACCTCCACGGCAACCGCCGCCAGGTCCTGTACTGGCGGCTCCTGGCCCGCCTCTTCGACCACGAGGAGCAGCCCGCGCTGGAGTCGGCGAGCCTCGCCGTCGTCGAGGACACCGGTCTGCCGCCCGCACTGCTGGACCCGCACGCCTCCGTCGACTCGATCGTGCAGCGCCACCCGGACCTGGCCGCCGAGTTCGACGGTCTGATGACGCCCGGTCCCGGCGCCGACGGTGACGCACGCGACCGGGCCGCCGAGGTACGGCGCGCGGCACTGGCCGCGAAGGTGCTGCTGGGTGTCTTCGCCCCCGGGTCCGGCGCGGTCACCGCCGGGCAGTTGGCGCGCTGGCAGTCCGATGCGGTCCGGCTGGAGCGCGCGCTCGGCTGTGAGCCGGGTGAGCTGCGCGGCGGCCGTCCCGGTGCGGCCGCCGGCCCGACCGGTACCGGCGGCCCGGACGCGGTCTTCGGCCTCGGCCGGCTGATCCCGGAGATCGGCCCGGAACTCGGCGCCATCGAGGCCGACCTGGTCAGGCGCATGCACCTGCGCGAGGTCCTGGCGGATCCGGAGCTGGCCGCGCGGCTGACCCCCAGCATGTCCCTGATCGAGCAGCTGCTGCGGGACAAGGACAACCTCTCGGGCGTGGCGCTGGCCAATGCCAGGGCCCTCATCCGCCGTTTCGTCGACGAGGTCGCCGAAGTGCTGCGCACCCAGGTCGAGAAGGCGGCGGCCGGGGCCCTGGACCGCTCGGTCCCGCCCAAGAGGGTCTTCCGCAACCTCGACCTCGACCGCACGATCTGGAAGAACCTCACCAACTGGGACCCGGAGGAGGAGCGGCTGTACGTCGACCGCCTCCACTACCGGCACACCGCCCGCAGGACCACGCCCCAGCGGCTGATCGTGGTCGTGGACCAGTCGGGCTCCATGGTCGACTCGATGGTCAACTGCACCATCCTCGCGTCGATCTTCGCCGGGCTGCCGAAGGTGGACGTCCATCTGATCGCCTACGACACCCGGGCACTCGATCTCACACCCTGGGTCCACGACCCCTTCGAGACCCTGCTGCGCACCAGTCTCGGGGGCGGCACCGACGGCACGGCCGCGATGGAACTGGCCCAGCCGAAGATCGCCGAGCCCCGCAACACCGTCGTGGTGTGGATCTCCGACTTCTACGAATGGCGGCACGAGCAGCTGTTCGAGTCCATGGCCGCCGTCCACCGCTCGGGAGCCAGGTTCATCCCGGTCGGATCGGTGACCAGCTCCGGGCGCGGCAGCGTCAACCCGTGGTTCCGGGAGCGCTTCAAGGACCTGGGCGCACCGGTGCTCTCCGGCCACATCCGCAAGCTCGTCCACGAACTCAAGACCTTCCTCGCCTAGAAAGGCCCTCACATGTCCGACCTGCTGCGCGCCCCCGCCGAGTTCAAGTACGCCGAGGAACTCGACTGGCTGGAGTCCGTCGACGACAACCCCAAGCCGTTCTCCTGGCGCCTGTCGCCGAAGATGGTCCGCCTGTTCGTCCTCGGCTCCGAGCGCTCCGACGGCCTGGACAGGGAGATCCCGCAGAAGTGGTTCGGCGACCGCGGTCTCGTCGAGCGGTCCATCGTCACGCTCGCCTCCGACCGCGGTCTGCTGCTCATAGGTGACCCGGGCACCGGCAAGAGCTGGCTGGCCGAGCTGCTGTCCGCCGCGATCTGCCGCAACTCCACCCTGGTGGTCCAGGGCACCGCCGGCACCACCGAGGACCACATCAAGTACTCCTGGAACGTGTCCATGGTCATCGCCAAGGGCCAGTCGCGCGAGTCGATGATCCCCTCGCCGATCATGACCGCGATGGAGACCGGCGCGATCGGCCGCTTCGAGGAGCTCACCCGCGCCACCAGCGACGTCCAGGACGCGCTCATCTCGATCCTGTCGGAGAAGTACGTATCGGTCCCCGAACTGGACGACGAGGGCATCGTCTTCGCCAAGCCCGGTTTCTCGGTCATCGCCACCGCCAACAGCCGCGACCGGGGTGTCAACGATCTGTCCTCCGCGCTCAAGCGCCGCTTCAACTTCGTCCGCATCCCGGTGGTGACGAACAAGAGGAGCGAGTCGGAGATCGTCCGCTTCCGCACCGGTGAACTGCTGCGCCGTCACCGGATAGAGCTGGACGTGCCGCCGACGCTGCTGGACGTGCTGCTGCGGAGTTTCGCGGACCTGCGAGCCTCCTCGGCGGCGGCCGGCAGCGACGACGAGAGGCTGGAGTCCGCGCTGTCCACCGCCGAGCAGATCGGCGTGCTCGAGGATGCGATCCTGCACGGCAACTTCTTCGGCGAGCGTGCCCTGACCGCCCGTACCCTGGCCTCCTCGCTGGTCGGATCGCTGGCCCGGCGCGAACCGGAGGACCTGGCCATCCTCAACAAGTACCTGCACGGCGTCGTGGAGCCGCGAGGCAGGGAGGAGGGCGGCTTCTGGCCGGAGTTCCTCGAGGGCGGCCGCGACGCGATCGCCACCCTGTCATGAGGGCCGCGAGCGGGGGCGCCCCGGACGCAATCGCAGCGGAGACGGCCCCGGCGGACGGGACCGCCTTCACCGCGCTGCGCACGCGGCTGCGGGAAGCGGCCACGGCGTTCGCCGGAGGGCCGGACGCCCTCGAGGACATCCTGCTGGGCATCGTCGACGACGTCGACCGTGCGATACACGAGCCACTGGAGATCTTCCCCGTATGCCACCACTCGCCCGCCTCGGCGACCGCGATGGCACGCCGCCTGCGCGAGAAGCGGCCGAAGGTGGTGTACCTGGAGCTGTGCGAGGACATGGCGCCGCTGCTGACCGAGCTGCGCAACTGCCGGCTGCCCGTGGCGGTCCAGGCGTTCGCGGCCGAGGTCGACGGTTTCCCCGTGCAGTGGTCGCCGCTGTCGGTGGTCGCGCCGATCACCGAGGCGTCCGCCGAGTACCAGGCGATCGCGTACGCGCTGGAGACGCCGGGCGTCGAACTGGTCCTCGTCGACCGCTCCAGCGACCACGTCTTCCAGTGGGAGGCGCGCGGGGCGCACGCCACCGGCCCCGGCTCCGGTACCGAGGTGCCGACCGAGGGGGAGGCCGCGCTGCACGGTGACGCGGTCGGCGTGGAGATAGGCGACCTGCGGCCCCGGTTCGCCGAACTGGAGGAGCACCTGCTGCGCCACGGTCGGGTGCGGCACTGGTCGGAGTGGTGGCACCAGTATGTCGAACTGCCGCTCGGGGAAAGCGACCACGACACCTACCGTCAGGTCATGTTCCTGATCGGCAGCCTCTTCAGGCGCCTGGCGCCCGGCGATCCCCGCAGGGTGCGCGTGGACGAGGACCGCGAGCGCCACATGTGGACCAGGATGCGCCGACACCTTCAGGAGACCGTCACCGACCCCGCGGACTGCCTCTACGTCTGCGGCGCCTTCCACGCGGCCAGCCGCGTGGCCGAGTTCGGAGTTCTGGGCGAGGACACCTTCGAGATCGGTCCGCGTACCGCCACCAGGTGGCGGTACGGCCTGATCCCCTCCAGCCACGCGGCGATCGAGGCGCAGTTCGGCCTCGCCGCGGGCTCGGTGTCGATCGCCGCGACACTCTGGGCGAAGAACCTCGGGCGCACCCGGGTGGAGCCGTACCGCCTCGCGGGACAGGCGGGGACGAGGAGGTCGAGGGCGCGGAAAGCCGTGGCGGCGGTTCCCGCGGAGCAGGCCCCGCCCTCGGACAGGCTGACCGGCTTCCTCGGCCGGCCGCCGGTCCTGGACGGGCTGGACGAGGCGGAACTGCTGGGCTGGTCGGTGGAGATCGTGCGCGCCGCGCGCCGAAGCGGCTATCCGGCATCCACCGCCGACGCCATCGCGGTGTTCGAGACGTCGATCCTGCTGGCCGGGATGCGCGACCGGGCCAGGCCGACGCCGTACGATTTCCAGGACGCGGCCGTCACCTGTATCGAGAAGGACACCGTGCCCGGCCGGCGCGACGTGCGCCGTCTCGTGGAGATCATGATGGGCGGCGACCGGGTCGGCCAGGTCGGCTACGACGCGCTGCCGCCCCTGGCCCGCGATGTCCACGACCGGCTGGCCCCCCTGAACCTGAAACTCCAGCAGCGCGGTGTACGCAGAGCGCTGCTGGACATAGCCGCCCGGCCGGAGCTGGAGAGCTGCTCCGACGTGCTGTGGATACTGCGCCGCCTGATGCCGCACGGCGCCGCACGGCCGATCATGGGGGAGCGGAAGCTGGGGGAGCGCCCGATCCAGGAGTCCTGGGACCTGGCACTGGGCACCCACCAGCGTGCGCTCATAGAGCTGGGCTACGAGGGCGTCAGCGTCGAGCAGGTGCTGGAGCAGCGTCTGCGCCGCACGGCGTACGACTCGCGCGCCACCGCGGCGTCCGTCCTCGGGGCGGTCGAGGACACGGTGCTGTATCTGCGCGGCCACCGCCTCGCCGGCGAACTGGGGGCCCACGCCCTGAAGGTGCTGTCGGCCGAGCGCGGCGTGGACGGAGCTCCGGAGGTGCTGCGCCGGGTGCGGCGGCTGCTGGCGTACTACCGCACCGGCGAACCGGTCCTGCCGCCGTGGATCGAGTCCTTCGTCAAGGCGGGATACGCGCATTACTGCACCCTGCTGCCGACGGCGTTCACCGACGACGACGCGGGCGTCCGCCAGGTGGCGGCGATGCTGGGTTTCCTGTTCGGAATGGAGAGCCTGGCGCTGTCGCTGGGGTGCGACCGGGCACAGCTGGAACTGGCCCTGGCCCAGTCCCGTCCGCGCGACCCGGCGAAGACCGCGCTGCTGTGGGCGGCCCGCACGCACCTCGGTCAGCTGACCCGCGCGGAACTGCGGACCAGGTGCGACGAGATGCTCGGCAATCCCATGGTGGTGCCCGCCTACCCGCGCTACCTCAGTGGTTTCCTGCACGCTCTGGAGCCCGTCCCCGGTCTCGCCGGCTTCGTCGTGGAAGCCGTGTCCAACGCGTTCGCGCGGCTGCCGGACCACGTGCTCCTGCCATGGCTGCCGACCCTGATCATCACCCTGCGCTCGGAGGGCGCCGAACTGGCCCCGCTGCTGATCCGTGAGGCCGGACGGACCTTCCCCGGGCGGCTGGCGGCACTGGACGCATGGGTGCCGCCGTGGCGGGCGCGAGCGGAGCCGGAAGCCGTACCTCCGGCACGGCGCACGGGCGCCGGGCGCGGCGCGGCGCTGCTCGCCGCCCATCCCGCGGCATGTGACGCGGTGGCCGGTCTGCTGGGCTGCGACGGCACGTGGCGGAGGGCGGAATCCGCCCCGCCAGGCGCGGTGCTGGCCGGCCGTCATCCGCGGACGGCGGTGGCACTGGATGCGCTGCTGGCCGGTTCGTGAGGCCGGCCGGGTGCGGCGTCAGCGGCCGGCCTCACGACTGTTGCCGCCGCACCCCGGTTGGGCGGTACCGCGTGAGTGATCAAAACAGGGGGTGCTTAACATATGAGCACCGCCTAGCTCGAAAGATGAACTTGTGACTACCACCGTGGACTCGTTCACCAACTGGAAGAACCGCGAGGAGATCGCGGAGTCGATGATCCCGATCATCGGGAAGCTGCACCGGGAGCGGGACGTCACGATCCTGCTCCACAGCCGCTCCCTGGTGAACAAGTCGGTGGTCAGCATCCTCAAGACCCACCGGTTCGCCCGGCAGATCGCCGGCGAGGAACTCTCGGTCACCGAGACGCTGCCGTTCCTGCGGGCTCTGACCACGCTCGACCTCGGTCCCTCCCAGATCGACATCGGCATGCTCGCCGCGACACACCGGGCCGACGCCCGCGGGCTGTCGGTGGAGGAGTTCACCGCCGAGGCCGTCGCCGGCGCCACGGGCGAGAACAAGATCAAGTGTCGCGAGCCGCGTGATGTGGTCCTCTACGGCTTCGGCCGTATCGGCCGCCTTCTGGCTCGTCTGCTCATCGAGAAGACCGGCTCCGGAAACGGTCTGCGGCTGCGCGCCATCGTCGTCCGCAAAGCCGCAGGCCCGGACCTCGTCAAGCGCGCCTCCCTGCTGCGCCGCGACTCCATCCACGGCCAGTTCCAGGGCACGATCACCGTCGACGAGACGAACGACAAGATCATCGCCAACGGCAACGAGATCCAGGTGATCTACTCCGACGACCCGACTGCGGTGGACTACACCGCGTACGGCATCAAGAACGCCATCCTCATCGACAACACCGGCAGGTGGCGCGATCGCGAGGGGCTGTCCAAGCACCTGCGCCCCGGTGTCGACAAGGTCGTCCTGACCGCTCCGGGCAAGGGTGACGTCCCCAACATCGTCCACGGCGTCAACCACGAGACGATCAAGCCGGACGAGCGGATCCTGTCCTGTGCGTCCTGCACCACCAACGCGATCGTGCCGCCGCTGAAAGCGATGGCCGACGAGTACGGCGTCCTGCGCGGCCACGTCGAGACCGTCCACTCGTTCACCAACGACCAGAACCTGCTGGACAATTACCACAAGTCCGACCGGCGCGGCCGCTCGGCGCCCCTCAACATGGTCATCACCGAGACCGGTGCCGCCTCCGCCGTCGCCAAGGCGCTGCCCGGCCTCAGGGCGAAGATCACCGGCAGCTCGATCCGCGTCCCCGTGCCGGACGTCTCGATCGCCATCCTCAACCTGCAGCTCGCCCGCGAGACGACCCGCGAGGAGGTCCTGGACTACCTCCGCAACGTTTCGCTCACCTCGCCGCTCAAGCGCCAGATCGACTTCATCAGCGCACCCGACGCGGTCTCCAGCGACTTCATCGGCTCGCGCAACGCCTCGATCGTCGACGCCGGGGCCACCAAGGTCGAGGGCGACAACGCGATCCTCTACCTGTGGTATGACAACGAGTTCGGCTACTCCTGCCAGGTCGTTCGCGTAGTCCAGCACGTCTCCGGAGTCGAGTACCCCACCTATCCCGCCCCGGCGGTCTGACCCCGGCGGTCCGGCCTCTGCGCCCCGCCCGCCCGGCCCGGTGGCCCGGCGGGCGGTTCCGGTTCCGGACAACCGTTTGCCGAAGCTCTTCTCCTCGCCCTCTCTATTGACCTGCCGAGGGAGCACTCTTACCGTAGCAAGCGCTTTCTGTCCCTTGTGTCGAAAGCCGCACCGCCATGCCTGCCGCGCAGGCGTCCCCCCACGGAAGGGCGATGTCCCGATGAGACCGAGAACCCCGCTGTCCTTACTGTCCTGTGCCACCCTGGCGGCCGGCGTCGCCGTCGCGCTGCCCGGCGCCGCGGCGACGGCCGCGCCGGTGCGCCACGAGGCCGAGCGTGCCCCCGCCACCTGCGACGGCACCATCGACACCGAACACTCCGGCTACTCCGGAACGGGCTTCTGCAACGGCCGGAACGCCGTGGGCGCGGCCGTCCGGTTCACGGTGGACGCCCCGCAGGCCGGTACCGCGACGCTGTCGGTCCGCTTCGCCAACGGAACCACCGCCGCACGGCCCGCGGACATCACGGTGAACGGCTCGGCGGCCGCGTCGGTGTCGTTCGAGAGCACCGGTGCGTGGAACGGGTGGACGACGAAGACGCTCACGGTGCCGGTGAGGCAGGGCGGCAACACCATCGGGCTCAGCCCCACCGGTGCCGACGGCCTGCCCAACATCGACTACCTCGACGCCGAGGTGGACGGCACCGGCACCCCGCCGCCCCCGGGCCCCGTGCTGTACGTGGCGCCGAACGGCAGCGCCGGTGCCTCCGGCACGGAGTCCGATCCGACGACGCTCACCTCGGCGATCGGCCGCGTCACCCCCGGCGGGACGATCTACCTGCGCGGCGGCACCTACCGCCACTCCCAGACCGTCACCATCCCCGCGGACAACAACGGTACCGCGGGCGACCGCACGGAGCTGTCCGCCTACCCGGGCGAGACGCCGGTGCTGGACTTCTCGGCGCAGAGCGAGAGCTCCTCCAACCGCGGACTCGCCGTCAACGGGTCGTACTGGCACGTCAAGGGCCTCGTCGTCCAGCGGGCCGGCGACAACGGGATCTTCGTCGGCGGAAGCCACAACGTCATCGAGCGCACGGTGACGCGCTTCAACCGCGACACGGGTCTGCAGCTCTCGCGGATGCTCTCCTCCACCCCCCGCGACCAGTGGCCCTCCCACAACCTCGTCCTGAGCGCACGGTCGCACGACAACGCCGACTCCGACGGTGAGGACGCCGACGGCTTCGCCGCGAAACTCACCTCCGGCCCCGGGAACGTCTTCCGCCACGCGGTGGCCCACAACAACATCGACGACGGCTGGGACCTCTACACCAAGGACGAGACCGGGCCCATCGGCGCGGTGACCATCGAGGACTCCCTCGCCTACGAGAACGGCACTCTCAGCGACGGGACCCAGAACCCCAGCGGCGACCGCAACGGTTACAAGCTCGGCGGCGAGGACATCGGGGTCGACCACGTCATCCGGCGCAGCATCGCCTACGACAACGGCAAGCACGGGTTCACCTACAACAGGAACCCCGGCAGGATGACGATGTCGGACAACACCAGCATCGACAACGCCCAGCGCAACTTCTCCTTCGACGCCGGCGCCTCGGTGTTCCGGAACAACGTCTCGTGCCGCAGCGGCAGCGGGTCCAACGACAAGACAGTC
Source organism: Streptomyces sp. ATLC9 (assembly GCF_057196705.1). NCBI lineage: Bacteria > Bacillati > Actinomycetota > Actinomycetes > Kitasatosporales > Streptomycetaceae > Streptomyces > Streptomyces sp. ATLC9. Next base: position 26,937 of record NZ_JBXUOY010000044.1, read on the forward strand.
GGCGACGCCGACGGCTCGAACCAGTTCTGGTCCGGCTCGAACGGCTCCCGGTGCTCCTCGTACGCCGGCGCCATGAGCTGGCACTTCGCCTCCGACGGCCGACTCGTGGTGTCCTTCGGCGGCAGGACGGCGACGCCGTGACCGCCGCCGGACCTTAGCCTCGGGCTTTCATGAGGTGGGCTGTCCGACAGGCGGTCAGGAAAACAGAGAGTGCCTCTGACCAGCGAGAATGAGGATTGTCGAGGTCCTTGTTCCTGCCACCG
>NZ_JBXUOY010000045.1:0-27188 GCF_057196705.1 Streptomyces sp. ATLC9
CCCGCCCGGGCGCCCCCCCCCGCCCGCCCGGCCCGCCGCCCCCCCCCCCCGCCCCGGCGTTTCGCCGGTGCTTACGGCAGCGAGTGGACGTGCGGGCCGACGGCGTCCGACCACCGGTTGCCGTTGAGCGCGTCCCAGTTGGTGGACCAGGTCATCGCGCCGCGGATGCCCGGGTAGGTCCGCGCGGGCTTGAACGAGCCGCACCTCGTCCCCCTGGCCAGGCAGTCCAGGGCCGCGTTCACCACGGAGGGGTCCACGTAGCCGGAGCCCGCGCCGCGTGTGGAGGCGGGGGTGCCCAGACCGACCTGGGAGGGGTCGAGGCCGCCTTCGAGCTGGATGCAGGCGAGCGCGGTGAGGAAGTCCACCGAGCCCTGCGAGTACACCTTGTTGTCGCAGCCCAGCATCGAACCGCTGTTGTAGTACTGCATGTTGACGACCGTGAGGATGTCCTTCACGTTCAGCGCCAGCTTGAAGTACTCCGTGGACGTGGACTGCATGTCGATGGTCTGCGGGGCCATCGTGAGCACCATGGAGGGGCCGGCCTTCGCCGACAGCGAGCGCAGCGCCTGCGTCAGCCAGGTGGAGTTGATGCCGTGCTCCAGGTCGATGTCCACGCCGTCGAAGCCGTACTCCTGCATCAGCCGGTGGGCGCTGTCGGCGAAGCGCGCGGCGGAGGCGGAGTCGTTGACGATGACGTTGCCCTTCTCACCGCCCACCGAGATGATCACCTTCTTGCCGTCCGCCTGCTTGGCGGCGATGTCGTCCTTGAACTCCTGGACGGAGGAGTAGCCGAGCGCCGGGTCGAGGTTGAAGGTGATCTCGCCCGTCCTGGCCGTGGAGTCGGCGAAGGAGACGGCGATGATGTCGTACTGGTCCTGCACCTCGCGCAGCTTCTGCACCCGCGCGCCGTTGTCGAAGTTCTGCCAGTAGCCGGTGACGGCGTGCTTCGGCACGCCCGTGTCGGGGCCGCCGTCGCCGGTCCGGTCGGTGGTGGCGGTGACGGGGGCGGACTTGGCGGACTCGCCGGCGCCGTTGACGGCGCTGACGCGGAACTCGTAGGAGGTGGCGGCCGCCAGCGCGGTGACGGTGGCGGAGGTGCCCTGTACCGACAGTGCTCTGGTTCCGTCCCGGTAGACGGTGTAGCCGGTGGCGCCGTCGACGGCGTTCCAGTTCAGGGTGACCGAGGAGGAGGTGGTCGCGCCGACGGTGGGGGTGCCGGGTGCGGCCGGGGGCTGGGGGTCGGGGTCGCCGGGGTCGCCGCCGGGGCCGGTGAGGGCGACGTCGTCCACGTGGTAGGCGTTCTGGCCGTACCAGCCGTGGGTGTGGACGGTGACGGAGGTGGTGTGGGGGCCGGTGGTGAAGGAGGTGTTGAGCCGCTGCCAGCCGGAGGTGCCGGGGGTCCAGGTGGAGACGTCGGTGGTGCCGGTGCCGGATGCGCCGAGGTAGACGTAGGAGCCCTGTACCCAGGCGCTGAGTTCGTACCGGGAGTCGGGCTGGACGGTCACGGTCTGGGTGCACTTGGCGTGGTCGCTGCCGGCGGGGGTGGCCTTGAGCGCGGCGGTGCCGCCGTGGACGGGGGAGGAGACGGTCGTGCCGCTGCCGGCGGAGCAGGTCCAGCCGTTCAGGCCGGACTCGAAGCCGGCGTTGCGCACCAGATTCGGCTCGGCGGCCCCGGCGCTGCCCGAGAGTCCGCCGAACGCCATCGCTCCGACCGCGACCGCCCCCGCACCGAGCGCCGCGGTGATCCTGGTGCGGGCGCGTGCGGTGCGGCGCACGCCGGATGCCTCGCCTCTCCCGCCGTCCGTGGTGCCTCTTCGCGTCCTGCGTTCCACTACTGCCTCCGAGCGTTGGGGGTGAGCGCGCGTGGGGAGACGGTGGCCACCGTGCTGAGCCGGAAGAATGGTTCAGACCAATAAGGATGTCAAGGGGAGCGGCACCTTCGCGGCGCCCTCGCGGGCGCTGGAGCGTCCCCGCGGCGCGCGCGGCGCACGGCCGGGCCTCCGCGTCCACCCGTCTCGTCCGGGGAGCGCGAAGCGACCGGTTCGGCCGGTGACATGTCATCAATTACCCTGTTTGGCGGGGGAGCCGGCGATGGTTCCGCGACCATCGGTTTCCGGCAGGTGTTCTCTGCCGCTCGGGGCGCCGATAAGCTGCTGAGCCGGCAGGACCGCAGGACCCCGCAGGGCAGAGCATCACCGCAGGACAGTTCTTGGACAGGGGAACACCCACGTGCTCACCGCGATAGCCGTCACCAGCGCCGACCTGGTGCTCCCCCCGCCCGACGCGCACACGCCCACGGCGCACGTGCTGACACCGCCCGACCGGCAGCCCCTGGACGCGGCGGTCCACGAGACGCGCCTCCTCGTCGAACAGCACGGCTATCTCGTCGTCCTGTACCCCTCGTCCGCCCCCGCCGCCCTCGTCCGCAGACTGCACACCGTCCGCTCCGTGCTGGAGAGCGACCGCATCGCGCTGCTCGGTGTCGACCTGCCACCGCTGGGGACCGCCGTACTGGCCCGCCAGATAAGCCAGTTGTCCGTCTGCGACTTCAGCCCCGGGGTCCTGGGCGCGGCCGTCCGGCTGCTGGCGCACTACGTCCACGCGGGCGCCCTGCTGAACTCCGTCGCCCGGCTGGACCGGGTGCCCGTGTCCCTCACCGCGCACGCCAGGTCCTGGATGCCCGGCTCGCAGTTCGCCGTGCTCGCCGGCCCCGCTCCCCAGCTGGTCAGGGCCGGCGGCGAAGAGGTCCCCGCCGGGCCCGAGTTCGGCACGCAGCTCACCTTCGCCGCCGGCGGCCTCTCCCCCGACTGGGTGACCGGCACCCTCGCCCCGCGCTGGCGGGCGCGGGACGTACGGGAGGCGCCGCTGCCGGCCGAGTCGACGCGCTGGTGGGGGACGGGCCGGCTGGTCGAGTTCGCCGCGGCCATCTGGGACGTCTCCGTCCTGTACCGGCTCGTCGGCTCGGTACGGCGCGAGGAGTGCCACTGGTGCGGCCTGGAACTGATCGGGGACCGCTGCGCGTTCTGCTCCGCTCCCGTGCCGGCGGAGGAGCGCGGGGCCCTCCCGGCAGGCACCGCCCGTACGATCCCCGCGATCGGCGGGGCACGCTGAGGTGAACCGCAGCCGCCCGGAGGAGCCCGCCCGCCCCACGCGCCCCGCCCGCCAACGACGTCCCCGAACGAGGTGGCCGCAACCATGAACTCACGCCAGCGCCGCGGTGTCATCCTGTTGCTCCTGTCCGTCCTGTGCGCCCTGGGCGCCTTCGCGGGGGTGCTCTCGGTGATCAGCGACGTGGAGTCGAAGGTGGGCCCGGAGGTGACCGCGTACCGGATGGCGAAGGACGTGCCGGCCTACCGGGCGGTGGACGAGGGCGCGGTGGAGAAGGTCGCGATACCGGAGCGCTGGCTGCCCGGGACCGCGATCACCGATCTGCGCGACCTGGAGGGGAAGATCGCCGTCACCTCCCTGAAGGAGGGGTCGCTGCTCCAGTCCGACATGGTGGGCGACCGGCCCGAACTGCGGAAGGGGGAGCAGGAGATCGCCATCATGATCGACGCGGCGACCGGCGTGGCGGGCAAGATCCGCTCCGGCTCCCGGGTCAACATCTACGCCACCTTCCGCGGCTCGGACGGGGACGGCGACAACGCCCGGACCGCCGTCTCCAGGGTGATCGTCGACAACGCCCGCGTCATCGACGTCGGCAGTCTCACCCCCATCTCCCAGAGAGGCGAGCGCGGCGACGGCGACTCCGAGGCGGTGCCGATCACCTTCGCGCTGAGCACCGCGGACGCCCAGCGGGTGGCCTTCGCCGAGTCCTTCGCCGTCAACGTCCGGCTGGCCCTGGTGGCGCCGGGCGACGACACCGCCATCCCCGAGGACCAGCGCACCTACACCCTCGACGGGGACAGGTGAGGCGGCCGATGGTCATGCGCGTCCTTCCGGCCGTCGGCGACGCCGACGCCGCCCACTCCGTCACGGCGCTGCTGAGCCGGCTCCCCGACACCGAGGCCGCACCACCGGCCGGCGACTCCGCGTCGCTGCTGGACACCCTCGCGGCGCTCGCGGCCGAGTCGGTCGCGTCCCTGCCCGAGGTCGTCCTCGTCCACGAGCGCATCGGACCGCGGCCCGCGCTGGAACTCATCCGGGAGATCGCGCTGCGGTTCCCGGCGACCGGGGTGGTCCTGGCGACCGCTGACACCACCCCGGTGCTGTACTCGGCGGCCATGGACGCCGGCGCACGCGGCGTGGTCGGCCTGCCCATGTCGTACGAGGAGCTGGCCACCCGGGTGGGCGCCGCGGCGCAGTGGGCGGCGGGGGTGCGGCGGCACCTGGGCACCGGACCGGAGGCCGTGGCGGGAACCGGCGGCACCGTCGTCACCGTCACCGGCGCCAAGGGCGGGGTCGGCACCACACTCCTCGCCGTCCAGATGGCTCTCGCCGCCTGCGCCTCGGGCCGCTCCACCGCGCTGGTGGACATGGACCTCCAGGCGGGCGACATCGCCTCCTACCTCGACGTCCGGTTCCGCCGTTCGATCGCCGACCTCGCCGGCATCGCCGACCTCTCCCCGCGCGTCGTGCAGGAAGCCGTCTTCGCCCACCCCGCCGGACCGGCGCTGCTGCTCGCCCCGGCCGAGGGCGAACGCGGGGAGGAGGTCGACGACCGCGCCGCCCGGCGGATCACCGGCGCGCTGCGCTCGCGCCACGAGGTCGTGGTCGTCGACTGCGGCACGCACATGAACGGCGCCAACGCCGCCGCCGTGGAGATGGCGGACACCGCCGTCCTGGTCACCACTCCGGACGTCGTCGCCGTCCGGGCGGCCAAGCGCATGGTCCGGCTGTGGGAACGCCTGCAGGTCCGCAAGGCGGAGGAGACGGTGACGGTCGTCAACCGCCACAGCCGCAACGCGGAGATCCACCCGCAGCTCATCGCCCAGATCGTCCGCACCAAGGTCGCCCGGGGCACGGTCCCGGCGAACTTCAGGGAACTCCAGGCGGCCGTGGACTCCGGCCGGATGCAGGACCTCGACAGCCGCAGCACCGTCAAACAGGCGATGTGGGGGCTGGCCGGGGAACTGGGACTGGCCGGTAGCGACGGGACGGCCCCGGCGGGCAGGAGCCGCGGCGGAGGACAGCACGGCGACCGCGGCCTGGCCGGCCTCCGCCGCCGCCGGGGAGGCTCGGGCGGGCGCGCGTAGGAGCGGCGGCACACCAGTCGGACCGCACGGGCGGGACCGGGGAGGGACGGACGATGGGTGGTGTACGGGCACGGGGCGCCGCGGACGGCGGCGGCCGGGACCGGGGGCAGGTGACCGTCGAGTTCACGGGCACACTGCCGCTCATCCTGGTCGTCCTGGCCCTGATGTGGCAGTTCGTCCTGATCGGCTACACCTTCACCCTGGCCGGCAACGCGGCCGACGAGGGCGCCCGCGCGGCGGCCGTGGACGGGGACTGGGCGGGTGCGGCCCGGGAGGACCTGCCGGGCGCGTGGCGGGGATCGGCGCGGGTCGGCCGCGGCTCCCCGGCTCCCGGCATGGTCGAGGTCACGGTCGGGCTGAAGGTGCCGGTGCTCTTCCCCGGGGGAGCGAGCCTGCCCATGACGATCACCGGGAAGGCCGGAGCGGTGGAGGAGAGCCGGGAATGACGGGAACGAACCGCCGCCGCGCCGTGAGCCGCCGACCGCACTCCGACCGGGGCCAGGCCGCCCTGGAATTCGTCGGGTTCCTCCCGCTGCTGCTGCTGGTCGGCCTCGCCGCGATCCAGCTCGGCCTCGTGGCCTACGCCGCCCAGCAGGCCGGTACGGGAGCCCGCGCCGCCGCCCGCGCCGAGTCGGCCGAGGAGGTGGAGACGGGCGGCGAACGGGCCGGACGCGCGGCCGTCAGCGAATGGCTCGACGCCGACTTCGCGGTGCGGGTCTCGCGGGAGGAGGTGACCGCCACCGCGACCGTGGACGTCCCGTCGGTCCTCCCCGGCGTCGACCTCGGACCGGTGAGGAGGACGTCCACCATGCCGCGCGGCTGACGCGGCCGTGCCCGCACCGCCCGGCGTCCCGTACCACCCGCACGACCAGGAGGAGTTGGCACATGAGTCTGAGGGCGCGCATCAACGCTCCCGAGACAGCCGCCGACCGGCAGGAGGAGAGCCGTCTCGTCACGGTCTACCGGGCCAAACTGCTGGAGGAGATCGACCTCGCGGAGATGTCGGTGCTCGCCGCGGCCGAGCGCCGGGTGCGCCTGGAGCGGGTGCTGGGCCACATCATCAGCCGCGAGGGACCGGTGCTGTCCACCCAGGAGCGCGCCCTGCTCATCCGCCGCGTGGTGGACGAGGCGCTGGGGCTGGGCATCCTGGAACCGCTGCTGGAGGACGCCTCCATCACCGAGATCATGGTCAACGGCCCCGACCGGATCTTCGTCGAGCGGGCCGGACGCGTCGAACGCCTCCCGCTGCGCTTCGCCTCCGCCGAGCAGCTGATGCAGACCATCGAGCGCATCGTCTCCACCGTCAACCGCCGGGTCGACGAGTCCAACCCCATGGTCGACGCGCGCCTGCCCTCCGGCGAGCGCGTCAACGTCATCATCCCGCCGCTGTCGCTGTCCGGCCCCGCCCTCACCATCCGCCGCTTCCCCCGCGCCTACACCCTGCGCGAGATGATCGGCCTGGGCTCCCTCGACGAGCAGACGCTCGTGCTGCTGTCGGGCCTGGTGCGCGCCAGGTTCAACATCGTCGTCTCCGGCTCCACCGGCTCCGGCAAGACGACCCTGCTCAACGCCCTGTCCGGACTGATCCCCGACGGGGAGCGCGTCATCACCATCGAGGACGCCGCCGAACTCCAGCTCCAGCAGAGCCACGTCATCAGCCTGGAGAGCCGCCCGCCCAACGTCGAGGGCAAGGGCCAGGTCACCATCCGCGACCTGGTGCGCAACTCGCTGCGCATGCGCCCCGACCGGATCATCGTCGGCGAGGTCCGCGGCGGGGAGACCCTCGACATGCTCCAGGCGATGTCCACCGGGCACGACGGATCGCTTGCCACCGTCCACGCCAACACCGCCGAGGACGCCCTGACGCGACTGCAGACCCTCGCCTCCATGTCGGAGGTGAAGGTGCCCTTCGAGGCCCTGCGCGACCAGATCAACAGCGCCCTGGACGTCATCGTCCAGCTCGGCCGCTACCCCGACGGGACGCGCCGCGTCAGCGAGATCGCCGTGCTCGACTCGCGCGGCCGGGAGGAGTACCGCATCGCGACCGTGTGCCGCTTCGACCCCCTGCCCGTGGGGGCGGACGGCGCGGTGCGCGGCGTCTTCCGCCACCTGCCCCTGCCCCGCCGCGTAGCCGAACGCCTGCGTCTGAAGGGGGAGTCGGTCCCGCCCGCCTTCGGAGTGGCCCGGGACGACAGCCAGCTCCTCACCAGGGAAGCCGTCTAACCACCGAGGAAAGCCCATCCGACATGGACAATCTCGTGTTGCCGACGATCGGCGCCACACTGCTCGGCGGTGTGCTCGCGGTCGCGGGCGTGCAGGCCTACTCCTCCGGGAGGGCGCAGCACCGGGCACTGATCGACCGGCTCTCGCAGACCGGGCCGTCCGCGGGCGCCGGACGTCCCCGCAGGTTCGCCGGCATCGACCGGCGGCTGCGCGGGACCGGACTGGGCAGGAGGGGCGAGCTGAAGCTCGCCGCCACCGGCCTGGACCTGACACCGGGCGAGTTCCTCGTCTACATGACCGCGGTGGCGGCCGGGCTGTGGCTGCTGGCCTCCTCGGCCCTGGCGCCCTTCTTCGGGCCGATCGCCGGGTTCGTCGGCGTCTGGAGCGCCAACGCCTTCCTCAACTGGCACCGCACCAGGCGTATCGAGGCCTTCATCGGGCAACTCCCGGAGCTGTCGCGGGTCCTGGCCAACGCCACCCGCGCCGGGCTCGCCCTCCGCACCGCCCTGGGCATGGCCGCGGAGGAGATGGAGGCGCCGGCGGGCGAGGAACTCGCCAAGGTCGCCGCCCAGCTGGCGATCGGGCACTCCGTCGACGACGCGCTGAACGAGCTCGCCGAGCGGCTTCCCTCGCGCGAACTGGCCGTCCTGGTCACGACCCTGGTGCTCTCCAACCGGGCCGGTGGCACGGTCGTCAGCTCCCTGCAGAACCTCACCCGGACCCTGGAGGAGCGCAAGGAGACCAGGCGCGAGGTCCGCACCCAGCTCTCCCAGGTGAGCGTCACGGCCTACACCGTGCCCGCCATCGGCCTGGGCGCCATGCTGCTGATCAACGCCATCGAGCCCGGCGCCCTGGACCGGGTCACCGGGAGCCTGCCCGGACAGGTCGCGGTGGTCGTCTCGCTGGGGCTGTACGTCCTGGGGTTCGTCGCCATCCGCCGCATCTCCAAGATCGACGTCTGAGGGAGGAGAGGTCATGGGCCTGCTGCTCGCGCTCCTCCTGGGGCTCGGCGTGTACGGGATCTTCGCCGGTGTCCGCATGTACCGCAGCGAGACCGAGCTCCCGGAGGACCTGGCCGTCGCCCTGGAGGTCGGCTCCACACGCGCCGGCGCCGTCGGATCGGTCGTCGACCGGTTGGGCATGCGCTGGGCGCCGCTGGTGCTGCGCGTGATGGGACCGGCCCGCGTGGACCGCAAGCGCCGCCGGATCAGCATGGCCGGCAACCCGGGCGGTCTCACCATCGACCGCTACGCGGCCCGCCGCGCCGTCTACGGCTTCCTGGGGTTCTTCGGCGCGCTGGTGATGCTGGCCGACGGGCAGCCGGTCGCGGCCGTACTGCTGGCCGCCTTCGGGCTGCTGTGGGCCGAGGTGGGGCTGTGGGTGGCCGTCCGCCAGCGCCGTGAGGACATCGAGCGCGCCCTCCCCGACTTCCTGGACGTCCTCGCCGTCGTCGTCAGCGCCGGGCTCGGCTTCCGGCAGGCACTGGAGAGGGTGGCGGAGCGCTACGAGGGCCCCTGGGCGGACGAACTGCGCATCACACTGCGCCAGATGGACATGGGGGTCAGCCGCCGCCAGGCCTTCGACGAACTGCGCCGACGCAACGACTCCGAACAGGTCGCGATGTTCGTCAGCACGTTGCAGCAGGGCGAGGAGCTGGGCGCCCCGATCGTCGACACACTGATCGCCATAGCGAACGACATGCGGCGCGCCGACGCGCAGAACGCGCGGCGCCGGGCGGCCAGGGCGATTCCCAAGGCCACCATGATCGTCACCACCTTCATGGTGCCGGCCACCATCATCCTGATGGGTGCCGGACTACTGCTCGGCTCCGGAACCGACTTCGGCTCCATCATGGGTGACTAGTGCCGCGTCGGTCAGGGTTCACCCCGCTCGCTCGCCCTGGCACGCACGCTCGCCGCGTTGGCCGAAAGCCCGGGCAGGACAACTACACGCGGCTTCCGGCCGCCGGGCGATCGCCCGCGCCAGGGCGCCTCGCCACCGGGCAGACCCTGGCCGACGCGGCACTGGGCATGGCCGCCCGGCAGGCCGGCCTTCCGCCCGGGCGGGCGTCCCGGCGCGGGAACGCGGCCGGTCTCGAATACGCCACAATCCGCGGAGAGACTTCGCATCCGCAACTTGATGTGGCACAGTCAGAAATGACCCCGGGGCTTCCCGGGTGGAGACGTTCCGGGCCGGCGGCGGGAGGCGAAGCCGATGGAAGCGGAAGCGGTCGGCCGTCGCGCCCTCGGCGGTGGACGCCACGTCACATCCGGGCCGCGTGCGGGTGAACGGATGCGCGGAAAAGGGAGTTGGAACCGAGGATTCCGGGACGAGCCGGGTGAACCCGCGTACGTTTCTCGTGTCGCCGACAGAACCGGCCCCGTGCGGGCCGGTTACGGGGACGGCGTCAGAGGCACAGAATCGTATGTGCCGGCCGGCGGACGGCCGGCCGGACTCGGAGGGGAACACCGTGAGCGACAAACTGCTGAAGACCGCCGTCAGCGCCCAGACCCGCCTGCACGGCTGGCGGAACACCACGGCCGACGCCATGCGGCGCCGCTCGGACGAGGGGCAGTCCGCGGTGGAGTACATGGGCATCATCGTGGTGGTCGTGGCGATCATCGTCGTGCTGCTCAGCACCAACTTCGGGGACCGGATCGCCGCGGAGATCTCCAACCAGATCGACAGCATCACCTCCGGGTGACCAGGAGAGGAGCCGAGGCGGGGCAGGCCGCACCCGTCTACGTCACGGCGGTGGCGGGCCTGCTCTTCCTCGCGTTCGCGTACTTCGCGGTCGGGATGGCCTCCGCCGGCCGGAACGACGCCCAGGGCGCGGCGGACGCCGCCGCTCTGGCCGCGGCGCAGGACGCCAGGGACGGGATACGGGAGGACCTGCTGGACCTCTTCGATCCGGATGCCTGGGAGGACCTGCTCGACGGCGACCGGCCGGGCGACACGAACGGCCCCTGCGGCGAGGCGTCGGAGTTCGCGCGGAAGAACCGCGCCGAGACGGTCTCGTGCGAACCGGTTTCCTTCCCGGCGGGGTTCACGGTGGAGGTCAGGAACGCCAGGCCGGTCGGGGAGTCGCTGATCCCCGGCACCGAGAACCGGTACGCCGAGGCCGCAGCCACCGCCGTGATCGAACCCCGTTGCGGAGTCAGGGAGGCCGAGAGGGAACCGGAGGATCCCCCCGGGGAACCCGGGGACGGCGAGGGCGAGGAGAGGGAGGGCAGCGAGGAGGCGGAGAAGGAGCACGAGTTGGTCTGTGAGGGGATCGGCGGTCCCATCGAGATCGACCCCGACCGCCTCGCCGACCTCCTTCCCGACCCCGAGGATCTGTTCTCCGTCCGCCTGGCGGACCGGTGAGCGAACGACGAGCGGAGGAAACGCGATTCATGGGCACACGCGAGAACGGGAAGCTGTTGCGGACTGTTACCGCCGCAGCGATGACGGCGGCGATGGCTTTCACCCTGACCGCGTGCGGCGGGGGGGACGGGGCGCCGGACACCGGCTCGTCCTCGCAGCCGCCCGGCGAGGGGGGAGACATGGACGGGGAGGGTGTCCCGGATTCCGCCTCCGAGGACGGAGAGGTCATGGCTACGCTCAACGGGACGAACGGCGTGAACATCGCCGTGACCTCCGCGGTCCGCGACCAGGGGGGGTTCGTCACGGTCAAAGGGAAGATCGAGAACACCGGAGACCGGGCGTATCTCTTCGACCGTTGGTCGGCGGGAGACCAGGACTTCAGCGGTAAAGGTGCCTCGGTCGGCGGCATGACGCTCGTCGACAAGGAGGGGAAGAAGCGCTACTACATCCTCCGTGACACTGACAACAACTGTCTGTGCACGATGTTCCCCGGCGGTCTGGGAGCGGGCGAGACCGTCGATTTCTTCGCGCAGTTCCCCGCCCCGCCGGCCGAGACGACCGAGGTCGACCTGCAGGTGCCCACCATGAGCAGCGTGACCATCCGGATCACCGACAAATGAGGAGCGCGCAGCGATGACCGACAGACCGCGCTCCCTCGCGGTGCGGCGCACCGCGGCGGCGGGCGCCGCCGCCCTGCTGGTCGCTTCCGGCCTGACGGCGACGGCGGCGGGCGCCGCGTTCGCCGACCCCGGCCCCAGCGCGCCTCCCGACTTCGCGCCCTCCCCGCCGCCGCCGGTGGAGGTGGACCGGAACGCGCCCGGCCTGATGATGAAGGACGGGGGCACCCTCAAGGAGCCCAAGGTCCTCGACATCCGCTCCATCATCGAGGAGCAGAGCGGTGCGGAGCGGCGCGAGGACACCAACTCCCAGACCAAGTTCACGCTCCAGGCCGAGGTGCTCTTCGGCAAGGACAGCGCCCGGCTGAACGGCGAGGCGCACTCCCGGATCTCGGCCATCGCCGGGGAGATCGACGAGCAGGGCGCCGCGGAGGTCAACGTCTTCGGCTTCACCGACAACCTGGGCTCCTACGAGCACGGTATGGAGCTCTCCAAGAAGCGGGCGACCGCCGTCCACCGGCAGCTGGTGAAGGAGCTCGCCTCCGACGTCACCTTCAACATCCGCGGCTACAGCGAGGACTACCCGATCGCCGACAACTCCACGGAGGAGGGCCGCAAGAAGAACCGCCGAGTCGAGGTCTCCTTCCCGCGCGACGACTGATCCGCGGCAAGCGGCGCGCGGCGTCCGGACCCGCCCCGGCGGTCATGTCCCCTGCGGTTTCGGCCCTCACGCCGTGTCCGGCAGGACCGCCGTGACCCGCACCCCCGGCCGCAGCCCCCAGCGGGCCATGGCGCCCGCCTCCGCCTCCAGTACGTGGCGGGCACGCGGCCGCGGGAGACCGAGGCGGCCGGGCCGCATCGTCCGTACGGCCAGTACGTTCAGCCGGCGGTCGAGGTAGGCCACGTCGATCGCGAACCGCATCCCGAAGGTGTGCACGCTGTTAGCGGGAGTCAGCAGGATCGCCCCGTCGATGCCGTCGCGCCCCAGCAGGCCGCGTACGCGTGCGCGGTGGGACGCGGCCGTCTCAAGCGGCACGCCGGCCGCGCCGCCCCCGACGCTCAGAGTTCCCGCCCCGTCCCGCCAGCGCCCCATACCACCGCCTCCCCGGCGCCGTTCTACCAGAGGGACGGCACCGGTGAGGCGGTGGCGTGGTCCGTCCACAGACTCTCTGTCCACAGGACCGTGCCCGCCCGGCCCGTCCGCCGTACGCTCACCGAGTGCGCCTCGCCCTGATCGTCCTCGCCGCCGTCCACGGCACCACCGCCGGGCTGCTCGTGCCGCGTGCCGCCTACCGTCTCGCAGTGGAGGCGGGGACGCCGTGGCGTGCGCACTGCCCCGCCGGGCACAGCCTGCCGGGATGGCTCGGGCCCGCCAGGTGCGGGGAGTGCGGAAACGGGCGGGAGGGGCTGTACGGGCCGGGTGCCGCGTCGACGGCCGCCGTCACGGCGGTGGTGTGCGCACTGGTGGCCGCGGCCGTCGGGGGGCGGCCGGAGCTGGGCGTGTGGCTGCTGCTGGCGCCGTGCGCGGTGCTGCTGGCGATCGTGGACCGCAGGGTCCACCGGCTGCCGGACGTGGTGACCCTGCCGCTCGCCGTGTGCGGCGCCGTCCTGCTCGGGATAGCGGCACTGCTGCCCGGGGCGGGCGGCAGCTGGGCGCGCGCCCTGCTGGGCGGGGCGGTGCTGGGCGGGGTGTATCTGGTGCTGTTCCTGGTCAACCCGCGTGGCATGGGCCTCGGGGACGTCAAGCTGGCGGTCCCGGTGGGGGTAGCCCTTGGGTGGTACGGCTGGGGCGTGCTCCTGGGCGGAGCGTTCGCGGGCTTCCTGTTCGGGGCGGTCTACGGGATGTCGCTGCTCCTGGCCCGGCGGGCGAGCCGCGAGGCGGCCATACCGTTCGGCCCGTTCATGGTGGCGGGGGCCTTCGTGGGCCTGCTGGCGGGAGGGCTGACCGTGTGAACCGGGCCGCGGCTGCGCGCGGTGGGGCACGGCAGGGGATATGGTGGAAGCCCCCCCTCGGGCCGGTCCGTATCCCCCCCCACGGACCGGCCCGCTTCGCGCCCCCGCCCCCGTGCCGTCTTCAGCTCTCGCTGCTGAGGGCCCAGATGTTCGCGCCGGGCGCCGAGACGGCGTAGGTGTCGATCTCCGCCAGCTCCTCGTCGGTCAGCCCCGGACTCCGCAGCGCCGCCACGTTCGCCTCCAGCTGCGCCACGCTGCTCGCGCCGGTCAGCGCCGACGTCATCCGCGGGTCACGCAGCACCCAGCTCAGTGCCAGCTGGGCCAGGGTCTGCCCGCGCCGCTCGGCGATGGCGGACAGGGCGCGCAGCCGCCCGACGACCTCCTCGGTCAGCAGGCCGGGGTCGAGGGAGGTGCCCCGGGCCGCGCGGGAGTCCTCCGGGACGCCGCCCAGGTACTTGTCGGTGAGCAGCCCCTGTGCCAGTGGGGCGAAGCAGATGCAGCCCATGCCCTCCGCCTCCAGGGCGTCCAGCAGATGGTCGTCCTCCGTCCAGCGGTTGACCATGGAGTAGGACGGCTGGTGGATCAGCGGCCGCACCCCCATCTCGCGCAGGATCCGCGCCGCCTCGCGGGTGCGCCGTGCGCTGTAGGAGGAGACGCCCACGTGGAGCGCCTTGCCCTGGTGGACGGCGGACGCCAGTGCGCCCATCGTCTCCTCCAGGGGCGTGTCGGGGTCGTAGCGGTGCGAGTAGAAGATGTCGACGTACTCCAGGCCCGTGCGCCTCAGCGAGGCGTCCAGGGAGGACAGCAGGTACTTGCGCGAACCCCACTCGCCGTACGGCCCGGGGTGCATCAGGTAGCCGGCCTTGGTGGAGATCACCAGTTCGTCGCGGTGGGGGCGGAAGTCCCGGGCGAGCAGGCGGCCGAAGTTGGCCTCGGCCGCGCCGGGGGGCGGACCGTAGTTGTTGGCCAGGTCGAAGTGGGTGACGCCCAGGTCGAAGGCGCGGCGCAGGATCGCCCGCTGGGTCTGGAGCGGCCGGTCGTCCCCGAAGTTGTGCCACAGGCCCAGGGAGATCTCCGGGAGCAGCAGTCCGCTGCGACCGGCACGGCGGTAGCGCATGGTGTCGTAGCGGGAGCCGTTCGGGTGATACGGGGATGCGTCGTTCATGGGTTCCTGCCTATCACTGTCTTATCGCCGTTCTGTGACATTCCCGGCTCGTGCGGCCGTACGGCGGAGCAGTAAGGTGCTGAGGACCTGTCCGTCCCGGTCTTCGCGGCCCGCCCCGGCCCGGGCTCCGCACGGGGCCACGGCACCGCGCGGGTACGGTCGGCGCGAACCGCGGTCCCCCCGCTTCCCACTCCCGGGCCCGTCCGGGCGAAAGCGCCTTCGGCGGGGCGGAGCCGGGGGAGGGGGCGCGGGGTGCCGCGGGCCGACCCGCGAAGACGCGACCGGACAGGACCCGGCGCTCGGGACCTGCATGGAGGGGCTGAACAAACCGATGCTGCAATCTTCCCGGGGACGCACCCGGTATCCCCGGTGGCTGCGCCGCCTGGTCTACAGGCTCTACGCCCACCGGGTGGAAGGGCGTCTCGACCACGAGCAGGTGCCCAAGCACATCGGCGTCATCCTCGACGGCAACCGCCGCTGGGCGCGGGCCTCCGGCGGCACGACCGAGCAGGGCCACCAGGCGGGGGCCGAGAAGATCCGCGAGATGCTGGGCTGGTGCGCCGAGACGGACGTCGAGGTGGTCACCCTGTGGCTGCTGTCCACCGACAACCTCAGCCGGCCGGCCGGGGAGCTGAAGCCGCTGCTGGGCATCATCGAGGACGCGGTGCGCGACCTGGCCTCGGACGGCCGCTGGCGGGTGCACCACGTCGGCACGCCGGACCTGCTGCCCGGCCACACCCAGCGTGTGCTGAAGGAGGCCGAGGAGAGCACCCGGGGCAACCGGGGCATCCTGGTCAACGTCGCCGTCGGCTACGGCGGCCGGCAGGAGATCGTGGACGCGGTGCGCTCCCTGCTCGCCGACCGTGCCGCGCGGGGCGCGACCCTGGAGGAGCTCGCGGAGGAGCTCGCCCTGGAGGACATCGCCGAGCACCTGTACACGCGCGGGCAGCCCGACCCGGACCTGGTGATCCGCACCAGCGGCGAGCAGCGGCTGTCGGGCTTCATGCTCTGGCAGAGCGCCCACTCCGAGTACTACTTCTGCGATGTGTTCTGGCCCGCTTTCCGGAAGGTGGACTTCCTGCGAGCCCTGCGCGACTACGCGGCTCGCCACCGCCGCTACGGATCCTGACGGACGCGCTCCCGGCGGCGGCCGGTGTCCCTCTTCCGGGGGACACCGGCCGTTCATCGCACCGTAGGCATATGCCGGGGCATGGCGGCGGCCCCGGCAGGGAATATCCCCTTCAGGCCGGCTCCCGGCGCAGGGAGGCGGCCCCGGGAGGCCCCTTGCACACCACGGACGACCGTGCGGGCAGACGCACGCGAGGACGCGGCGGAGGGCCGGCGCCCGGCCCGCGCACGGGACCGGAGCCCGGCCTCATCCCCCGCGACGCCGTCGCACCCCGACCTCTTCCGAGGGGGTAGGTCCATCCGTGGTGACCAGCACCAAGCGCCGGGAAGACCGGCGCACCTACGTCATCGACACCAGCGTCCTGCTCGCCGACCCGGCGGCCGTGACCCGCTTCGACGAGCACGAGGTCGTGCTCCCGGTGGTCGTGGTCACGGAGCTGGAGGCCAAGCGCCACCATCCGGAGCTGGGCTACTTCGCCCGCCAGGCCCTCAGACGGCTGGACGAGTACCGCGTGCTGCACGGGCGGCTGGACGCTCCGATCCCGATCGGCGAGCTGGGCGGCACGCTCAGGGTCGAGCTCAACCACTCGGATCCGGCCGTGCTCCCCGCCACCATGCGCGGCGACCACGGCAGGCCGCTCGACAACGACTCGCGCATCCTGGCGGTGGCCAGGAACCTCCAGGCCGAGGGGTACGACGTCACGGTCGTCTCCAAGGACCTGCCGCTGCGCATCAAGGCATCCTCCGTCGGTCTGCTGGCCGAGGAGTACCGGGCCGAACTGGCCGTCACCGAGTCCGGCTGGACGGGGGTGACGGAGCTGGCCCTGGTGGCCGAGGACGTGGACGAGCTGTTCGCCGCGGAGAGCGTGTACGTGCCCGAGGCGGCCGAACTGCCGGTGCACACCGGCCTGGTCCTGCAGTCCGAGCGCGGCAGTGCGCTGGGCCGGGTCACGCCCGAGGGGCGGGTCAGGCTGGTGCGCGGGGACCGTGAGGCGTTCGGCATCCACGGGCGCAGCGCCGAGCAGCGCATCGCGCTGGACCTGCTGCTCGACCCGGAGGTCGGCATCGTCTCGATGGGCGGCCGGGCCGGCACCGGCAAGTCCGCGCTGGCGCTCTGCGCCGGGCTGGAGGCCGTGCTGGAGAGGCGGCAGCACGGCAAGGTGATGGTGTTCCGGCCGCTGTACGCGGTCGGCGGCCAGGACCTGGGCTATCTGCCGGGCACCGCCGACGAGAAGATGAACCCCTGGGCGCAGGCGGTCTTCGACACCCTCTCGGCGGTGACGACACGTGAGGTGGTCGAGGAGATCACGGCCCGCGGCATGCTGGAGGTGCTGCCGCTCACGCACATCCGCGGCCGTTCCCTGCACGACGCCTTCGTGATCGTCGACGAGGCCCAGTCGCTGGAGCGGAACGTGCTGCTGACGGTCCTCTCCAGGATCGGGCAGGATTCGCGGGTCGTCCTCACCCACGACGTCGCCCAGCGCGACAACCTGCGCGTGGGGCGGTACGACGGGGTGGCCGCGGTGGTCGAACGGCTCAAGGGGCACCCGCTCTTCGCGCACATCACCCTCAACCGGTCCGAACGGTCGCCGATCGCGGCGCTGGTGACCGAGATGCTGGAGGACGGCCGGATCTGACCCGGTCGGTGAACAGTCCCGTGCGGCGAAGCCCGGCAGCATAGCCGTGCGGGGCTTTTCGCGCCCCCTTTTCCGCTCAACCGGTGCGCGAAACGGAATGTGAGCTTTCCCACGTGTCACGGAATTGCATCCACCGTTCCGCCTCCGGCAGTGTGTGGGTCCTGTCAGGCCCCGCATACGGCACTCAGGCACCATCCGCACCGATCGGTGCGGCTCCACAAGTCAACAGCAGCGCGCCGTATGCCGCCCGAAGCGCCACGAGGCCCTCCTCTTCGGGGGTCCGGCCGGGCCAGCGCCTCCCGTGGCCAGTACGTGGGGAGGCCCGTGCCAGGGGCACGATCGCGCCCGCGAGGTCACCTGAGCGGGCAGTGTGGAAGGAAACCGTGTGACTCGGATCTCGGTCCGGGGGTTCGCAGTGGCGTCCGCCACCGCGGTCACCACCGTCGGCGCCGTCGTCGGTGTGGCCTCGGGCAGTGAGCAGGGAACGGCCGAACCGGTCGAGGCCACTGCCGCTGACGCGACGCTCCTCGCCGACATACCCGCAGGCCAGCAGGCCCAGACCGCTTCCCTCACACAGCAGGCGGACAACGCCGTCGCGGCGGCCGACGCCGAGGCGAAGAAGGCCGCCGAGGAGGCGGCCCGCAAGCAGGCAGCCAAGGACGCCCAGGCCAAGAGGGAGGCGGCGGAGAAGGCCGCCAAGGCCGCCGAGGAGGCGAAGAAGCGGGAGGAGGCCAAGCAGCAGGCCGCCAGCCGCTCCGCGGAGCGCGCCGACTTCGCGGTGCAGAGCTCCTACACCGTCGCCCAGGTCAAGGCGATGGCCCAGCAGATCGTGGGCGCGGGCCAGTTCCAGTGCTTCTCCAGCATCGTCGAGCGCGAGAGCGGCTGGAACTACAAGGCCCAGAACCCGTCCTCCGGCGCGTACGGCCTCGTCCAGGCGCTGCCCGGCTCCAAGATGGCCTCGGCCGGAGCCGACTGGCAGACCAACCCGGCCACGCAGATCAAGTGGGGCGTGAACTACATGAACGACCGCTACGGCAGTCCCTGCGGCGCCTGGGAGTTCTGGCAGGCCAACCACTGGTACTGAGCCTCCGCGCCGAGCCGCTCCCGCGGCCGCCCCGGTTCCCCCTCCAAGCCCCCTGCCCGCCGGCGGGGGGTTTGGCATGTCTGCCGGGGAGCAACCCTTTACCCCAGTAGCGTCGTCCCCAGACGGGACGGGCCGATACGGCGGACACGCCGGGTCGGAGTGGAACGGGCCATACTGGATCCGGTCGAACAGGACACGGGGGCGAAGGAAGCGGCATGTCGAGACTTCGGGGTCTTAAGACGGGGGTGTCGCGTGCCGCCACCCGGCTGTCCGAGCGGCTGGCGCGCGAGGAGGGGAACGACGAAGGCGCCATGGCGCCTCCTCCGTCCGCCCCGCCGGCCGGGCCGCCCTTCGGCGCCTCCGATCCCGCGGCTCCCGCCGGGCCGCCCCCGCCCGCGACCATGGTGCCGTGGGGGGTGAGGGTGGCGGCCGAAGCCGGGTGGCGGCTGCTGATCCTGGCCGGGGTCATCTACGTCCTGATGAAGGTGATCAGCGCCATCAGTCTGGTCGTCCTCGCCTTCACCGTCGGCCTGCTGCTGACCGCGCTGCTCCAGCCGACGGCCGCCAGGCTGCGGCGGCTGGGAACAGGGCGCGGACTGGCCGCCGCGATCACCTTCGTGACGGGCGTGGCACTGCTGGGTCTGGTGGGCTGGTTCGTGGTCTGGCAGGTCCTGGAGAACCTCGACGACCTCACCCGGCAGGTCCAGGACGGCATCGACGAGCTGAAGACCTGGCTGCTCAACAGCCCCTTCCACGTCACCGAGGCGCAGATCAACAACATCGCCGACAGCCTCAACGACTGGCTCGGCAGCAACAGCCAGGAGATCACCAGTGCGGGGCTCCAGGGCGTGACGGTGGTCCTGGAGTTCTTCTCCGGCGCGCTGCTGGCGATGTTCGTGACGATCTTCCTGCTCTACGACGGCCGGAACGTGTGGAACTGGACGCTCAACTTCGTGCCCCGGGCCGCTCGCGACGCCGTGGCGGGTGCCGGGCCCAGGGCGTGGATGACGCTCACCAGCTATGTGCGCGGCACGGTGCTGGTGGCCTTCATCGACGGCTTCTTCATCGGTCTCGGGCTGTACTTCCTGGACGTCCCGATGGCCGTGCCGCTGGCCGTGTTCATCTTCCTGTTCTCCTTCGTCCCCATCGTGGGTGCGGTGGTCTCCGGGGCGCTGGCGGTGGTGGTGGCGTTCGTGGCCAACGGCGTGGTCTCCGCCCTGCTCGTCCTGGCGGTCGTGCTGGCGGTGCAGCAACTGGAGGGGCATGTGCTCCAGCCGCTCATCCTCGGCAGGCTGGTGCGCGTGCATCCCCTGGGCGTGGTGCTGGCGGTGACGGGGGGCAGCCTGATCGCGGGCATTCCCGGCGCGGTGACGGCGGTGCCGCTGGTGGCGGTGCTCAAGTCCGTCGTCGTCTCCCTGAAGTCGTACGCGGCGGCCCATACCGTGCCCGCCGGAACCTTCGAACCGTCGTCCGCCGTGCCGCCACCCGCCGCCGAGGGGCCCAGGTCGCCCACGTCACCCGCGACCGTGCCGCCCCCGGAGCCGGAGGAGAACGGGGAGTCCGGCGGCCCGTCGCGGGACGAGGGACGGTAGCCCTTCTTCCGGAGGCGTCCCGGCGGTATCCCGAACGCATGGCGCTCCGCCCGGGCCCCGCCGTCCGGCGGGGCCCGGGCGTTTCCGCACCCCCCTACCCCGAGGAAGCGGCACCGCGATAAAGTGCTATCACTTTGCTATAAGACAGCTTCATGGAAACGGGGGACCGCCATGTCCGTTGAGACCGCACAGACCGTCAGAGAGCTTCCCGAGATGCCCGCTCCGCAGGTGCGTGAGAGGTCCGCGCACTCCGTCCCCGGCGGACTCGCCCTGCTGCTGGGGCTGCTGGGTCTGCTGGCCGGGGGCGGCGCCGTGGTGGGAGGTGCGCTGCTTGTCGAGGGCGGCGCGCGCGGCATCGGGGTGACGCTGGTCGTCGCCGGGGTGCTGCTGATGATCGGCTCGGTCTTCGCCATGGCCGGCCTCAACATGGTCGCGCCGGGGGAGGCCCGGGTCGTCCAGCTCTTCGGGCGCTACACCGGCACCATCCGCAAGGACGGTCTGCGCTGGGTGAACCCGCTGACCACCCGTAAGAAGGTCTCCACCCGGGTCCGCAACCACGAGACGGCGATCCTCAAGGTCAACGACGCCTACGGCAACCCGGTCGAGCTGGCGGCCGTCGTCGTCTGGCAGGTGGAGGACACCGCGCAGGCCACCTTCGAGGTGGACGACTTCGTGGAGTTCGTCTCCACCCAGACCGAGGCGGCCGTGCGGCACATCGCCATCGAGTACCCCTACGACGCCTACGACGAGGACGGGCTGTCCCTGCGCGGCAACGCCGAGGAGATCACGGAGAAGCTCGCGGTCGAGCTGACCGCCCGGGTGCGGGCGGCGGGTGTGCGGATCGTCGAGTCGCGCTTCACGCACCTGGCGTACGCTCCTGAGATCGCCGCCGCGATGCTCCAGCGCCAGCAGGCGGGCGCGGTGGTCGCGGCGCGCCGGACCATCGTGGAAGGGGCGTGCGGCATGGTCGAGGAGGCCGTGGGGCGGATCGCCTCCCAGGACTTCGTCGAGCTGGACGAGGAGCGCAAGGCCGCCATGGTGAGCAATCTGCTGGTGGTGCTCTGCGGTGACCGCTCCCCGCAGCCGGTCCTCAACACGGGCTCGCTCTACCAGTGAGCGCCCGGCCGGAGGGGCCGCCGGAGGACGGCGGCCCCGGGCGGGAGGGGGCGCGGCGGCCCCGGCGCGAGCGCCGGCAGATGCTGCTGCGGCTGGACCCCGCCGTCCATGACGCGCTCGCGAAGTGGGCGGCGGACGAACTGCGCAGCACCAACGCCCAGGTCGACTACCTGCTGCGCAGGGCCCTGAACGAGGCGGGGCGCATGCCGGGGGACGCCCGCCCCCATCCGCGCCGGGGGCGCCCGCCGCACCCGGAGGAGTAGCCCGCGAAGCCCGCGCGTGGCACCGGGCGTGAGCCCGCCGCACACCGCCCGTACGGCCCGGACAGGGGGAGGGCCGTACGGGCGGTCGCGTGCGCGCACCCGCCCGGCAGGCCGTCGGGGAGGCGCTGTCGGGGACAGGCGTCAGCGGCGCAGGTCCCGCAGGCGCTTGCCACGCTTCGCCTTCGCCTCGACCCCGCCGAAGACCGCCGCGCCGCGGACCACGACCACCGGTGCGTCGGGATCCGCCGACTCCCTGGCCTCCACGTCGTAGCCGCCCAGGATCCCGCTGCCCGAGCCGCGCAGGGTCACGTTCTCCGGGACCTTGATCTCGATGCCGCCGAAGACGGCCGTGGCGTTGACGACGAGTTCCCGCCGCTCGAAGAGCGCCTCGGTCAGGTCGATCTCGACCCCGCCGAACAGCGCGAAGGCGTTGGTCCTCGCCCCCACCCGGCGGCGCCCCTTGCGCGAGGCCCCGCCGAAGACCGCGATCACGTTGTCGCCGCACCGGCCGGACGCCGGGCGGCCCGAGCGGGCAGCCATCTCCCGTCCGGCCGGCAGATCGCGGACCAGCGGCCGCAGCTCGCCCACCGTCCTGGCCCGGCATGCCGCGTCGATCCGCTCGGCGTGCTCGCCGGTGTCCAGCCGTCCCTCCGCGAGCGCCTCGCGGAGGATCTCCAGCACCCGGTCGCGGTCGGCGTCGGAGGCGCGTACGTCCGCCCCGGCCGCCGGGGGCGCGGCGGGGGGCCGTTCCGCGGGCTGCTTGCGCAGGGAGGTCTTCTCGTCCACGCCGCCACCCTAGCGAACGCGATACATCGCGACCAGTGCCGCGTCGGCCGGGGTGCGGCCGGCCCGGCGGCTGAGCCGCACCTCACACCACCGCCACCCGTTCGGGGGTCATACCCTGTGATGCGCCACCGTCGAGAGGAAGAGACCGTCCATGCCTGCCGACCCCCGACCGTCCCGCGCGGCCGCCCCCCGCCCGGCCTCCGAGGAGTTCGACCACACCGAACTCCTCCCCCTGGGCGAGGACACCACCCCCTACCGCCTGGTCACCGCCGAGGGCGTCAGCACCTTCGAGGCGGGCGGACGCACCTTCCTCAAGGTCGAGCCGGAGGCACTGCGCAAGCTCGCGGCCGAGGCGATGCACGACATCTCCCACTACCTGCGCCCGGCCCACCTGGCCCAGCTCCGCCGCATCCTGGACGATCCCGAGGCCTCCCCCAACGACCGCTTCGTGGCGCTGGACCTGCTGAGGAACGCCAACATCGCCGCCGCCGGCGTCCTGCCGATGTGCCAGGACACCGGCACCGCGATCGTGATGGGCAAGCGCGGCCAGAACGTGCTGACCGAGGGCGACGACGAAAAGGCCCTGTCCGGCGGCGTCTTCGACGCCTACCACCAGCTCAACCTGCGCTACTCCCAGATGGCCCCGCTGACCATGTGGGAGGAGAGGAACACCGGCACCAACCTGCCCGCGCAGATCGAGCTGTACGCCACCGACGGCGACGCCTACAGGTTCCTGTTCATGGCCAAGGGCGGCGGCAGCGCCAACAAGTCCTTCCTCTACCAGGAGACCAAGGCCGTCCTGAACGAGGGAGCCATGATGCGCTTCCTGGAGGAGAGGATCCGCTCCCTGGGCACGGCCGCCTGCCCGCCGTACCACCTGGCGATCGTCGTCGGGGGCACCTCGGCCGAGTACGCGCTCAAGACCGCCAAGTACGCCTCCGCGCACTACCTGGACTCCCTGCCCACCGAAGGCTCCCCGGCCGGCCACGGCTTCCGGGACCTCCAGCTGGAGGAGAAGGTCTTCGAGCTCACCCAGAGACTGGGCATCGGCGCCCAGTTCGGCGGCAAGTACTTCTGCCACGACGTGCGCGTGGTCCGCCTGCCCCGCCACGGCGCCTCCTGCCCGGTGGCCATCGCCGTCTCCTGCTCCGCCGACCGCCAGGCCCTGGCGAAGATCACCGCCGAGGGGGTCTTCCTGGAGGAGCTGGAGAGGGACCCGGCGCGTTTCCTGCCCGACACCACCGACGCCGACCTCGACTCGGACGTGGTGCGGATCGACCTCGACCGGCCGATGGACGAGATCCGCGCCGAGCTGTCCAAGTATCCGGTCAAGACCCGGCTGTCCCTGAGCGGCTCGCTGGTCGTCGCCCGCGACATCGCCCACGCCAAGATCAAGGAGCGACTGGACGCGGGCGAGGGGATGCCGGCCTACCTGCGCGACCACGCCGTGTACTACGCGGGTCCGGCCAAGACCCCGCAGGGTTACGCCTCGGGCTCCTTCGGCCCGACCACCGCCGGCCGCATGGACGCCTACGTCGAGCAGTTCCAGGCCGCGGGCGGCTCCTTCGTCATGCTGGCCAAGGGCAACCGCAGCAAGCAGGTCACCGACGCCTGCGCGAAGCACGGCGGCTTCTACCTCGGCTCCATCGGCGGCCCGGCCGCGCGCCTGGCCCAGGACTGCATCAGGAAGGTGGAGGTCCTGGAGTACGAGGAGCTGGGCATGGAGGCGGTCTGGCGGATCGAGGTCGAGGACTTCCCCGCCTTCGTCGTCGTCGACGACAAGGGCAACGACTTCTTCACCGACCCCGGCCCGGCCCAGCCGTTCGTCACCTCCATCCCGGTGCGTTCCGCGGACTGACCGGCCCGCCCGGTTAGATTCGTCCCATGACCGGGACGAGCGACGACAAGCAGCAATACCGGATCGAACACGACTCCATGGGCGAGGTGCGGGTGCCCGCCCACGCCAGGTGGCGGGCACAGACGCAGCGCGCCGTGGAGAACTTCCCCCTGTCGGGCCGGCGCCTGGAACGCGCGCACATCCAGGCGCTGGCCCGGATCAAGGCCGCCGCGGCCCGGGTCAACGCCGAGCTCGGCGTCCTGGACGCGGGTCTGGCCCGGGCCGTCGAACAGGCCGCCGGGGAGGTCGCCGAGGGCCGCTGGGACGACCACTTCCCCGTGGACGTCTTCCAGACCGGCTCCGGTACCTCCTCCAACATGAACATGAACGAGGTGCTGGCCACGCTCGCGAGCGAGCGGCTGGGCGCGCCGGTGCACCCCAACGACCACGTCAACGCCAGCCAGTCCTCCAACGACGTCTTCCCCTCCTCCATCCACGTCGCGGCCACCGCCGCCGTCACCGGGGACCTGATCCCCGCGCTGGAACACCTGGCGGAAGCGCTGGAGCGCAAGGCGGAGGAGTTCGCCGAGGTCGTCAAGTCCGGCCGCACCCATCTGATGGACGCCACGCCCGTCACACTCGGCCAGGAGTTCGGCGGCTACGCGGCGCAGGTGCGCTACGGGGCGGAGCGGCTGCGCGCCTGCCTGCCGCGCCTGGCCGAGCTGCCGCTGGGCGGCACCGCGGTGGGCACCGGCATCAACACCCCGCCGGGTTTCTCCGCGGCCGTCATCGCCGAGGTCGCCCGCGCCACCGGGCTGCCGCTGACCGAGGCCCGCGACCACTTCGAGGCCCAGGGCGCCAGGGACGCCCTGGTGGAGACCTCCGGGCAGCTGCGCACCATCGCCGTGAGCCTGACCAAGATCTGCAACGATCTGCGCTGGATGTCCTCGGGCCCGCGCACCGGGCTGGCCGAGATCCGCCTGCCCGACCTCCAGCCCGGCTCCTCGATCATGCCCGGCAAGGTCAACCCGGTGGTCCCCGAGGCGGTCCTGATGGTCGCCGCGCAGGTGATGGGCAACGACGCCACGGTCGCGGTGGCCGGGGCGTCGGGCAACTTCGAGCTGAACGTCATGCTCCCCGTCATCGCCCGGAACCTGCTGGAGTCGATCCGGCTGCTGGCGAACTCCTCCCGGCTGCTGGCCGACCGCACGGTCGACGGCATCGAGGCCGACGCGGAGCGGGCCCGCGAGTACGCCGAGTCCTCCCCGTCCGTGGTGACCCCGCTCAACCGCTACATCGGCTACGAGGAGGCCGCGAAGGTCGCCAAGCGCTCCCTGGCCGAACGCAGGACGATCCGCGAGGTGGTCCTGGAGGCCGGCTACGTCGAGCGCGGCATGCTCACCCTGGAGCAGCTCGACCAGGCCCTGGACGTGCTGCGCATGACCCGCCCCTGACCCGCCCCTGAACCGAGGCACGGGGCCGGGCCGGGGCGCGGATCCTGGGCCCGGCCCCCGGACCGGGCCTAAAATCCGTGCATGACGGCGGACACGGCGGACACAACAGACACGGCGGATCACACACGGTCGGCGGGCGGCGCCCGCTGGAAGGCCGGCGAGCACATTCTGTGGCGGTACCGGGCCAACGGCGGGGACACCCTGCACATCTGCCGTCCCGTGACCGTCGTCCGCGACACCCCCGGACTGCTCGCCGTGTGGATGGCGCCGGGGACCGTCTGCGTCAAGCCGGAGCTCGCCGACGGCACTCCCGTGCACCGCGAGCCGCTCGCCACCCGTTACACCAAGCCGCGCCGGGTGGTGCGGTCGCGGTGGTTCGGGACCGGTGTCCTCAAGGTCGCGCGGGCCGGCGAACCCTGGTCGGTGTGGCTGTTCTGGGACCGCGGCTGGCGGTTCCGGAACTGGTACGTCAACCTGGAGGAGCCCCTGCGCCGCTGGGCGGGCGGTGTGGATTCCGAGGACCACTTCCTGGACATCACCGTCCACCCCGACCGCACCTGGCAGTGGCGGGACGAGGACGAGTTCGAGCAGGCGCAGCGCACCGGCCTGATGGACGCCGCCCAGGCCGAGCGCGTACGGGCCGCCGGGCGGCGCGCGGTGGAGGTGGTCCGCGCCTGGGGCAGCCCGTTCCGCGACGGCTGGGAGGACTGGCGGCCCGATCCCGTCTGGCGGATTCCCCGGCTGCCGCGCGACTGGGACCGCGAACCCGCACGGATCGGCTGAAAGGGCTGGTGGGGTCGCCGTGCGTCTCGCATGATGGCGGAGGACGTTCCGCGGTTCCTTGTTGTGCCCCGGGGCGTCGAAAGTAGGATCACCCCCGGACTCGGCGGAAAGCTCGTCACGGCGAACTCCCCGTCCATGCAAGGGATTTGGCGCACTGCCGCGAGAGGAGCCCCCAGCGTGAGCGACACGGAAGGCCACCAGGTGTACACGGGCTACGACAGAGCGGCGATCGACCGCGCCGGACAGGCCGATGCGTTCGACGCGATCGGCGACCGCTACGACGAGGTCTTTCCCCACAAGGAGGGGCAGCTGGCCGCGGGCGCCTGGCTGGCGGAGGGGCTGCCCGCCGGTTCGCGGGTGCTCGACGTCGGATGCGGCACCGGGGTCCCCACCGCCCGCCGGCTCGCCGAGGCCGGGCACCGGGTCACCGGCATCGACATCTCGCCCGGCATGATCGAGCTCGGCCGGGTCAACGTCCCCGGCGCCGACTTCCGCCTGATGGACCTCGCCGACCTGGAGCACGCCGGTCTGGGACCCTTCGACGGCGCCGCCGCCTTCTTCTCGCTGCTGATGCTGCCGCGCAAGGAGATCCCCGTCGCCCTGCGGATGCTGCACGCCCAGCTGCGCCCCGGCGGGCTGCTGGCACTCGGCATGGTCGAGGCGGACGTGGACGACTTCGCCATCCCGTTCCTGGGTCACACGATCCGGGTATCCGGTTACCTGCGGGAGGAGCTGCGCCAGGTGGTGTCCGACGCGGGCTTCGAGATCGACGGAGAGGAGACGTTCGCGTACGCGCCGGCCAGCACGGACGTCTCTCCCGAGATACAGGTTTTCCTGAACTGCCGACGCCCCTGAGTCCTCAAGCGCTGGGCCCGCCCGATGCACGGCGCGGCCCCGGACGGATGGAAACCCAACGCGTGACGGAGTATCCGACCCCCCGACAGTCCGCTGCCCGGCCGACGGGCGGCGGTGCTCGCACGGCCGCGCCC
>NZ_JBXUOY010000046.1:0-26384 GCF_057196705.1 Streptomyces sp. ATLC9
CGTCAGCCAGGGTTCACCCCGCTCGCCGCCCGGGCAAACCCTGGCTGACGCGACACTAGTCGAGGTAGTCCCGCAGGACCTGGGAACGGGAGGGGTGACGCAGCTTCGACATCGTCTTGGACTCGATCTGGCGGATCCGCTCACGGGTCACCCCGTAGACCTTGCCGATCTCGTCCAGCGTCTTGGGCTGGCCGTCGGTGAGACCGAAACGCATCGAGACCACGCCGGCCTCGCGCTCGCTGAGCGTGTCGAGCACGGAGTGGAGCTGCTCCTGCAGGAGCGTGAAGCTGACCGCGTCGGCCGGGACGACCGCCTCGGAGTCCTCGATGAGGTCGCCGAACTCGCTGTCGCCGTCCTCGCCCAGCGGGGTGTGCAGGGAGATCGGCTCACGGCCGTACTTCTGGACCTCGACGACCTTCTCCGGGGTCATGTCGAGTTCCTTGGCCAGCTCCTCCGGCGTGGGCTCACGGCCCAGGTCCTGGAGCATCTGGCGCTGGACGCGCGCGAGCTTGTTGATCACCTCGACCATGTGCACCGGGATGCGGATGGTGCGGGCCTGGTCGGCCATGGCCCGGGTGATGGCCTGACGGATCCACCAGGTCGCGTAGGTCGAGAACTTGTAGCCCTTGGTGTAGTCGAACTTCTCGACCGCACGGATCAGGCCCAGGTTGCCCTCCTGGATCAGATCCAGGAAGAGCATGCCCCGGCCGGTGTAGCGCTTGGCCAGCGAGACCACCAGGCGGAGGTTGGCCTCCAGAAGGTGGTTCTTGGCCCGGCGGCCGTCCTCGGCGATGATCTCCAGCTCGCGCTTGAGCTTGGGGGCGATCTTGTCGCTGTTGGCGAGTTTGTCCTCGGCGAAGAGACCGGCCTCAATGCGCTTGGCCAGCTCGACCTCCTGCTCGGCGTTGAGCAGGGGGACCTTGCCGATCTGCTTGAGGTAGTCCTTGACCGGGTCGGCGGTGGCACCCGCGGCGGCGACCTGCTGGGCAGGGGCGTCGTCCTCGTCGTCGTCGGACAGGACGAAGCCCTCGTTCTCGTTCTTGGGCTCCGCTGCGGCCTCCTCGGCGGCCTTGCCGCTCTTGACCGGAGGCTCTTCGATGACGTCCTCGTCAGCCTCGAGCAGCTCGTCGACGTCCGTCTTCTTGGCCGCGGCCTTCTTGGCGGGCGCCTTCTTGGCCACGATCTTCTTGGCCGCGGCCTTCTTGGCGGGCGCCTTCTTGGCGGCGGTCTTCCTGGCGGGCTTCGCCGCGCCCTCCTCGGCGGCTCCCTCCGCGTCCCCGGCGGGGTCCTCCGGGGCGGCGGCCGGAGCCGCCTTCCTGGCGGGGGTCTTCCTGGCGGCGACCGTCTTGGTCGCGGTGCGCTTGGCCGGGGCCTTCGCTGCGACGCTCTTCCGGGTGCGCTTGGGAGCCTCCGCGGCACTCACCATCAGCGTCACACCCTCCTCGTCGAGGATCTGGTTGAGACTGCGCAGGACGTTCTTCCACTGGGTCGGCGGAATCTGGTCGGCCTCGAAGGCCCGACGCACATCGTCGCCGGCGATCTGCCCCTCGGCCTTTCCCCGCTCAATGAGCGCCATCACAGACGCGGACTCGGCGATCTCCGCAGGGAGCGTACGGGATGTGCTGGCCGACACGAACAACCTCTCGGAACGATGGAAACGGCTTCGGCCCCGCCCACGGGGCATGGGACCTGCAAGCCCCGGCGGGGATGACCGGCGGCTCGGGCGGAGCGACGGAGGGGATACAGCGCCGGATGCGGCGTCCGTATTCCCCCGGTAGCTGCCACCTCTTGAGTCATCGCGCTGCCACGCGAAGCGTTACGCCCGGCCGGAGTGTCCCGGGTCACATGACACAGGCGGATGGAAACCCCCATACGCTCACTTATCGCCGAACCGCGGCCCGGGCGGCCGGAGCGGGCCGGCCGGGCCGGAAGGACATCGCCGGATCCCGCCCGACGGGATCCGGCGACACCGTGCGGGTGCTGCCGGTACCGGAGATCAGTGTTCGCGAGGCGCCGGCACCACATGGTCGGGGGCGCCGCCGACCGCCGGAGCCGCTGCGGAGGTCTGGGCCTCGGAGGGCGCGGCGGAGGCGCCTGCGGCGGGAGCGCCGGGCGTCGCGGAGACGGCCGTCTCGGAGGAAACGGCGAGCAGCTGACGCACCGCGTTCTCCGCGGCGACCGCCTCCCCTGAGGCGACGGCTTCGGCGATCCTGCGGTGGTGCGCCAGCGACGCCTCGGTGGGGCGCTCGCATCCGGCGGCAGGCGCCCCGGACACCTGGAGGGCCGCACCGACGATGCCGGAGAGGTGCTCCAGCATCCGGTTGCCGGCGGCCTGCAGAAGCAGGGCGTGGAACTCGGCGTCGGCCCGGGAGAAGGTCAGACCATCTCCCTGGGCGAGCGTGCGGCCCATGATCTCGACCATGTCCGCGAGGCGCTGCTGCACCTCGTCGCGACTGTGGTCCGCGGCGAGACGGGCGGCCAGCGGCTCGATCGCCCAGCGCAGCTCACACAGTTCGCGGCGCTGATCGTCGCGCTGTGGACCGAAGGCACGCCATTCGATGATGTCGGGGTCGAGAAGGTTCCAGTCACTGACCGGGCGGACCCGCGTTCCGACATTGGGGCGGGCACTGACCAGGCCCTTGGCCTCAAGGACCCGGAGCGACTCGCGGACGACGGTGCGCGACACCTCGAAGCGCTGGCCGATCTCCTCGGGAACGAGGGGGCGGTCGGCGCCGAGGTCTCCGGAGACGATCATCTGTCCCAGTTGCTGTACGAGTTGGCCGTGCAGCCCGCGCCCCCGGTTTCCGGCGGCGCGTCGCCCGGCCCGGGCCATGTCCGCTTCGCCGCCGTCCCACGCGGGGACGGTGGTGGCACGGATCGCGCCGGTCGACTCGGCGTAGGCGTAACGGTCCGGCTCACTCGAACCCGTGAGGCCGGAGTCGGCGGAGCGAGCCGAGGTCATCATGGTGTGCGCAAGGGTAGTCACGCATCCTTTGTCGGCGGTGCTCCGGACGGCCTTGAGGGCTTTGGTGAAAAGCACACGAAAGGGTGATCAGCGGTCTCCTCGCGATTGACGCCTTATCGGAAAGAAACGGTCTTCTGATCAGGCACGCGCGGCGGCCGGAGCGCGCCTGCGGCGAAACGGGACCGCTCAGGGCCGGGACCCGCTGGTGGAAGACGTGCCGCCCCGCCTGCGCGCCACGGTCCGCCGGAGCTGAGTGCCGTCCCGGTGAAGAGCCGAGGCCCCGCCCCTCCCTCAGATCTCCGGCCGCAGCATCGGCGGGTTCAGCACCGTGGCACCGCCGGCCCGGAACAACTGTGCGGGTCGACCACCCTGACGAGTCGTTGTACCGCCGGTCGGCACCAGGAAGCCGGGAGTGCCGGTGACCTTGCGATGAAAGTTCCTCGGGTCGAGTGCGACGCCCCACACCGCTTCGTAGACCCGCCGCAACTCCCCCACGGTGAACTCCGGCGGGCAGAAAGCGGTGGCGAGCGAGGAGTACTCGATCTTCGACCGGGCCCGCTCGACTCCGTCCGCGAGGATCCTGGAGTGGTCGAAGGCCAGCGGTACGGGCCGCTCACCACTTTCAGTCCTTCGGTCCGAGCCGTCTCCGGAGGGCAGCAGAGTGTCCACCGGTGCCCAGCGGACGCTGTCGGCGTCACCGCCGGCCGTGGGGGCGGGCAGGTCGGGGGCCAGAACCAGGTGAGCGACGCTGACCACCCGCATCCGCGGATCCCGCCCCGGATCGCCGTAGGTGGCGAGTTGCTCAAGATGGGCGCCGGTGTGCCGGTCGTCCGGCCCCTGTACGTGCAGCCCCGTCTCCTCGGTGAGTTCACGGGCTGCCGCGGCCCCGAGATCCTCGTCGATACGCACAAAGCCTCCGGGCAGTGCCCACCGTCCCTGGTGCGGAGGTTCGCCCCGGCGTACGACCAGCGCACACAGGGCGTGCCTTCGCACGGTGAGCACGACCAGATCGACGGTGACGGCGAAGGGGGGAAAGGCCGACGGGTCGTAGGGCATGACGTGATCATAGTCGTCTGCCTGACGATAAACAGAGGCTTGCGTCGCTCTGCCGTCAACCCTGGACCGCCGCGGTTCCACGCCCGCGTGCGGCCCGTTGCCTCCGCAGGCACTGCCTCAGCGGTTCGGGGTCGAGCCCGCTGTTGCACGCGCTGTGGAGCAGCCGCGCGAAGACGTATCCCGGATCCAGATCCAGAGCCCGGCCCAGCGCCACACGCGCGCTGGGTTCGTCCCCGCCGGACCAGGCGACCCAACCGGCCAGAGTCAGCGGCGTCGCGGCGTGCTCGGTGTAGGCCCCGACGCACCGCCTGGCCAGTGCACGCCACAGCCTCAGCGCGGGGGCGGCCTCCTCGCCCTCCATCCACTCCGCGGCCCGGTCCCGGGTGACCCGGTCCTGGAGGCCGAGGACCATGGTGGCGGCCTCCTCGTGGGACAGAAGTCGATCGTCCCGGGTGTCGGCCCCGGCCGTCCCCTCCTTCCTGCCCGCCGTCGGCGCGTTCCGGTAGCGGTCGAGCAGCCGGTCGGCGAGCTCCAGGGTCTCGGTGCGCACCGTCTCGCGGTCGGCCTCGCCCAGCATCCGGGGCACCAGGGCCGCGCCCGCGATGTCGAATGCCTGTTCCTGCGGGCCGGCGGTCGGCGGGCCCAGCGGTGCGAGCCTGGCCGTCATCTCCTTCAGAGTGCCCTTCACCCGCAGCCCGGCGTACGCGGCCGCGGCCGCGATGGCGGAGGTGCCGGGGACGCCCAGCGGTGTGCCTTCGGCCGGGCAGCACCGGGTGTCGGGACAGCAGTACGACCAGTAGCGGCCACCGGAGACGCACAGCGCCTCGTACACCGGCATGTCCAGCGCCCCGCAGGCGGTCCGCAGCCGCTGGGCGAGAGGCCGGAGCCGTTCCATGACGGCCCGGCCTCCCTCGCCGTCGGCCGGATCGCGGCACAGGAAGACGAGCGCCGCGTCGGGGCGGCCGCCGCGGGGGGCGCCGCTGCCGCGCAGGCAGTCGGCCAACTGTTCGGCCAGCTCGGGCCAACCCTCCTCCTTCGTGGGGATGCCTACGCGGAGCCGGCCGCCGAAGCGACCGCTCGGACCGTGGAGACCGACCAGGACGACGGAGTCGTCGGGGTGGTAGCCGAGCAGATAGGGAAGGGAGTCGATCAGCTCGGCCGGACCGCGCAGGGTGACCTGGGCGGCGGGGGACGGCTGCCGGGTGAACTCGCTGTGCTGTGTCATGCCCCGACAGTGACGCGGACGGACGGGGCGCCGCGCGGCTCTGTCCACAGGTGACATCAATGGACATATATGCTGATACACCGGTGATCACATTGACTGTACGGACGTCCGGTTCTCCACAGGCGGTTCGCACGGTGTCGGTGCCATCGGGTTGCATGGAGGCATGAGCGAGGAGAATCTGCGCACCGCCGCCGACGCCGTACTGGCCCGCCTCGTCGGCGACGCAACCGGTACGGCGAGGCTGCGCACCGACCAGTGGCGGGCCGTCGAGTCCCTGGTGGTGGAGCGTCGTCGGACCTTGGTGGTGCAGCGCACGGGCTGGGGCAAGTCGGCGGTGTACTTCGTGGCGACCGCGCTGCTGCGTGAGCGCGGCGAGGGGCCGACGGTGATCGTCTCCCCGCTTCTGGCGCTGATGCGCAACCAGGTCGAGGCCGCGGAGCGGGCAGGCGTCCGCGCCCGGACGATCAACTCCGCGAACACCGAGGAGTGGGACACGGTCCATTCCGAGGTGGCCGCGGGCGAGGTCGATGTGCTGCTCGTCAGTCCGGAGCGCCTGAACAACCCCGACTTCCGCGATCAGGTCCTGCCGAAACTGGCCGCCACGACCGGACTGCTGGTGGTCGACGAGGCACACTGCATCTCCGACTGGGGCCACGACTTCCGGCCCGACTACCGGCGACTGCGGACGATGCTCGCCGAGCTTCCCCCCGGCGTCCCGGTGCTGGCCACCACCGCGACGGCCAACGCCCGGGTGACGGCCGACGTGGCCGAACAACTGGGCACCGGCGGGACGGGGGCGGACGCGCTGGTGCTGCGCGGCCCGCTGGACCGGGAGAGCCTCAGCCTGGGAGTGCTGCGCCTGCCGGACGCGGCACACCGGCTGGCCTGGCTCGACGGCCACCTCCACAGGCTGCCGGGCTCCGGCATCGTCTACACGCTGACGGTCTCGGCGGCCGAGGAGGTGGCGGCGTTCCTGCGGCAGCGGGGCCACGCGGTCGCCTCCTACACCGGGCGGACGGAGAACGCGGACCGGGAAGCGGCCGAGGCGGACCTGCTGGGTAACAGGGTCAAGGCGCTGGTGGCCACCTCCGCGCTGGGCATGGGCTTCGACAAACCGGATCTGGGCTTCGTCGTCCACCTCGGTTCCCCCTCCTCCCCCATCGCCTACTACCAGCAGGTGGGCCGGGCCGGGCGCGGCGTGGAGCACGCCGAGGTCCTGCTGCTGCCCGGCCCGGAGGACGAGGCGATCTGGCGGTACTTCGCCTCCCTGGCCTTTCCCCCCGAAGAGCAGGTGCGCCGCACCCTGGACGTGCTGGCGTCGGCCGACCGGCCGCTGTCGCTGCCCGCCCTGGAACCGCTGGTGGAACTGCGCCGCTCGCGGCTGGAGACGATGCTCAAGGTGCTCGACGTGGACGGGGCGGTACGGCGGGTGCGCGGCGGCTGGGTCTCCACGGGCGAGCCCTGGTCCTACGACACCGAGCGGTACGCGTGGGTGGCACGGCAGCGGGAGGCCGAGCAGCATGCGATGAAGGAGTACGCCGCAGCCTCCGGGTGCCGGATGGAGTCCCTGCGGCGGCAACTGGACGACCCGGAGGCGGCGCCCTGCGGCCGGTGCGACAACTGCGCGGGCCCGCGGTTCGGCACCGACGTCGATCCGGCGGCGCTGGAGGCCGCCCGGGGAGAGCTGAAACGCCCCGGTGTGGAGGTGGAGCCCCGCAGGATGTGGCCGACAGGGCTGCCCGCGATCGGGCTGGACCTCAAGGGCCGTGTCCCTCCGGGCGAACAGGCTGCTCCCGGCAGGGCGCTGGGCCGCCTGTCCGACATCGGATGGGGCAACCGGCTGCGCCCGCTGCTGGAGCCGCCTTCGCAGGACGGGCCGGTGCCCGACGACGTGGCCGCTGCCGTGGTCTCCGTACTCGCCGACTGGGCGCGGGGGCCGGGCGGCTGGGCCTCAGGGGAGGAGGACGCGCCGGCCCGCCCGGTGGGAGTGGTGACGATCGACTCGCGGAGTCGGCCGCAACTGGTCAGGTCTCTCGGGGAGCGGATCGCTGCGGTCGGCCGGATACCGCTGCTGGGCACCGTGGA
This sequence comes from Streptomyces sp. ATLC9, assembly GCF_057196705.1. NCBI lineage: Bacteria > Bacillati > Actinomycetota > Actinomycetes > Kitasatosporales > Streptomycetaceae > Streptomyces > Streptomyces sp. ATLC9. The sequence continues at coordinate 7,332 of NZ_JBXUOY010000046.1, forward strand.
GTACGCCGACGGGGCGCCGGACACCCATGCCCCGCGCAGTAACAGCGCGCAGCGACTGCGGGCCCTGCACGGTGCGCTGACCGTTCCCGGGCCGCTGGAGAAGGCGGTCGAGGCGGCAGGTGGCCCGGTACTGCTGGTGGACGACTTCACGGAGACCGGCTGGACCTTGGCGGTGGCCACGCGGCTGCTGCGCCGGGCCGGGGCCCAGGGGGTGATGCCGCTGGTGCTGGCCGTGCGGGGCTGAACCGCAGCCCGCCCGCCGACCTGCCGCAGGAGGCTTCGGCGTGATCAGGACGACTCGGTGTTCCATTGCCGCAATCGTGTTCACCCGTGAGAATTGGTGCGATGCCACGGAGGGAGGACCATGACCGTCGGCTTCGTCTCACCGCTGCCCGCTGAGACCCCGTCCCGCGCCGGACGCGTTCTCGAACCCGCCGAGTGGGCCGCCGCCGGGATCCCTCTGCTGCGCAGCCCGCGCGAACTGGTCGCAGGTCTGCATGCCCGTCACCGGCCCGGACCGGCCACCTCCGTCGTCGCGGTGATCGATCCGGACGAGCGGATCATCGCCAGCGCATCGTTCTCCCGGGCCAACTCCGCTCCGGACGGCTGGGAGTGCCGCAACGTCCTGCTGTCCCAGCTGCGCAGGATCGTCCCGCACGACCTGCGCCGCCGCAGGCCCTCCCGGACCGCCGTCCTGCTGCGCTGCGGGGAGGACGGCCCGGGCCGGAGGGACGAGGACGGCGCGTGGATGTGGGGGCTGCGCGACGCCTGCATACTGCACGGCCTGCGGTGCGGGGCGTACATCACGCTGACCCGTACCGGCTGGCAGGTTCTCGGCGAGGACCGCGGGGGACGGCGGCCGTACGTCGGCGGCCCCGCCGTCTGGAGCGCACGGCCGGAAGACGGTGGCCCGGGAAACGGCTCGGAAGATGGATTCCCGGAGAAGAGCGGCCCGGGGGAAGGGAGTTCCGGACCCTCCGGGACACGGCGGAGCACGACGGCCCGCTGACCCGCCAGGTGGCGGGCCGGCGGGCCACGGGCCGGAACGTCCGGTTCAGAGCAGCGCGCGCAGCCGGCCCGGATCGCCGCAGACGACCAGCCGCGACCCCGTCCTGGCCAGAGCGGCGGGCAGCGCCCGGGCAGCCTGATCGTCCGTCCCGCCGTTGACCGCGAGCACGACGACCGGACGGCCGACGGTGCGCTCCGCGGCCGACGCGTGGGCGTAGAAGACGTCCTCGCCCTCGGCCTGCTGGCGCCAGTAGGCGTCCTCGCCGAAGGTGAGTTCGTGCTGCGCCCAGGGATGGTGCTCACCGGTGGTGAGCACCAGGACATCGGCGGGCGAACGGCCCTCATCGAGCAGCCTGTCGACGGTCTCGTCCGCGACCTCGACCGCGGTGGCGTCAGTGGCCTCGACGAGCTGGATCTGCGGTGCGGCCTTCCCCGGGGCCGCCTTCACGCCCGCCGCGTCCGCCACGGGACGCGAAGGTCCGGCGTTACGCGTCGGCGCCGGCCTCCCGGGAACGGGACGGCTGCGGTCGGCCGGCTGCGGCGTCGGCCGGGGGCCGGGGACGGGTGCGGAGGGGCGGGGAACCTGTGGGGCCCGGGCGGTACCCGTGGCGTTGCGGGGGCCGGGGACATTCGGGTGGATCTTGGGCTCCTCGGAGCTGTGCGGCATGGGGTGTTGTCTATCAAACGCCGGTGCGGGACACGCCAGCGGGTTCGGAAAAAGATTCGGTTTCGAGTCAGAAGAGGCCGATCTGCTCGGTCCGCTCGACACGCATCCGTTTCAGGTGCCGCCAGCGCGGCAGTGCGTCCAGATACGACCACGACAACCGGTGGTGGGGAGTGGGCCCCAGCTCCTCGAGGGCGGCACGGTGGACGGGCGAGGGATAGCCTGCGTTGCGGTCGAAGCCGAACTCGCGGTGACCGGCGCCCAGTTCGGCCATACGAGCGTCCCGGTGCACCTTGGCGATCACGGACGCGGCGGCGACCGGGACACATGACAGGTCGCCCTTGACCACCGTGCGGACCCTCCAGGGAGCCCCCAGGTAGTCATGCCTGCCGTCGAGGATCACGGCGTCGGGACGGACCGGCAGCGCCTCCAGCGCGCGTACGGCGGCGAGCCGCAGCGCGGCCGTCATGCCCAGCTCGTCGATCTCCTCCGGAGAGGAGTGCCCGAGCGCGTGGGCCGTGACCCAGTCGGTGAGCGACCCGGCGAGTTCGGCGCGACGGGCCGGTCCGATGAGCTTGGAGTCCGTCAGCCCGTCGGGCGCCCTGCGCAGCCCGGTGACGGCCGCGCAGACGGTGACGGGCCCCGCCCAGGCTCCCCGGCCGACCTCGTCGACTCCGGCGACGACCTTCGCTCCGGTGGTGGCCCGCAGGGAACGTTCGACGCGGTGGGTGGGAGGCTCGTACGGCATGACATCAGCCAGAGTACGCCCCACCGCCCGCGGGGTGTTCCCCGGGGCCCGGAGGGCACAGTCCCGCCCCACCGCTACGGCCCGGCACGGTGCCGGCGATGCCCTGCCAGGGCGCAGGCGCCGCGGCTCGGGCAGAGCACCCAGAGCGCCCAGGGCCTCACCGGAGCCTGCCGGGACGCCCGCGCACCCCGGACATCCCGTACGTCTCCCCGGACTCCCCCGCGTAGGGTCCGGCATACGACTCGGGGGTGCACCAGCGCTCGAACGGCCGGTCCAGGTGGTAGCGCCCGTCCGTGCCCAGTTCCAGAGCCCGCACCTCCCCGTTGCCCGGATTGGACAGCGACTCGAACTCCGCGACCGTCCAGTGCAGCCACCTCATGCAGAACAGCCGCATGGTCAGCCCGTGCGTCACCAGCAGCACGTTCGGCGGATGGTCGGAGGATTCGAAACTGCGCCACAGACTCTCCAGGAAGGCCCCGACCCGGTCGTAGACGTCCGCACCCGACTCCCCCTGCGCGAACCGGTAGAAGAAGTGCCCGTAGGCGTCGCGCGCCGCCTTCTGCCGCCGTACGTCCTCGCGGTCCTGCCAGTTGCCCCAGTCCTGCTCGCGCAGCCGGGGCTCCTCGCGCATCCGCACTCGCGTCGGGTCCAGGCGCAGCGCGCGGAAGGTCTGGTGGGTGCGGCGGTACGGCGAGACGTAGGCCGAGATCCGCTCGTCGCCGAAGAGTTCCCGCAGCCGCTCCCCCGCCGCCTCGGCCTGCCGGAATCCGCGTTCGGTGAGACTCAGGGCGTGGTCGGGCACCCGCTCGTAGACCGAGTCGTCGAAGTTCCCCTCCGACTCGCCGTGCCGGACCAGGACGATGCGCCGGGGTCGTGCCATGCCCCCACCCTAGGCGCGCGGAGGCCCCACAGCCCAACCACAGCCCGGTCGCGGCCTGCGCGGCAACGCCCGGCCGGCACCGGCATCAGACCGTCCAGGACGGCTCGAGATCTATCACGTCCCCGCCGACCGACGCGACGTCCGCCCCCAGCTGGGCACGGAGCGCCAGCCGCTCGATCCGCTCCGTGCGGTACTTGCCGTGCTCCGCCGCCGAGTCCCACATCGACAGCACCAGGAACTCGTCCTCGGCCTGTGCCTGCGCGAAGACCCCCCGCAGCATCCCGGGCGACCCGGCCATCGCCGGATTCCACACCTTCTCCTGCATCAGGGTGTAGTGCTCGATGCGCTCGCGGCGCACCCGGCAGTGGGCGACGCGCAGCAGGTCCGCGTCCGTGAACCGGGGCCGGAAACCCACCTTCACGTCGAAGCGGTACTCGAAGAGCCGGACCTGGATGTCCTTGTGGGTGCCGTTCTGCGACGCCGCCAGCCGGTCGTGGGAGCGTGCCATGAACGAGTCGTAGAAGGCCCGGCTCTCCCAGAAGCCGAAGAGGTGCGCCACGCCCGGCCGGGACCGGCTCCAGCCCCCGCCCTGCGCGCGGAAGCCCGGTTCGCCGAGCAGACCGGCCCACTTCCGCTGCCCCCGCTCGAAGCCCCGTCGATCGACCACCGTGCAGCGCATCCACTTGACCAGCACCGCGCCATCGTACGGCCATACCGGTGACCGGCCGCACGGCTTGTCACGGGCGGGGTCGACGGGCGTGACGATCCCGGCCCCGCGTTCGACCACCTCCGCGGCCGCCGGGCGCTGGGCCTCGCGGAAGGCCCGTCCGACGATCCGCACGCCCCGCGGCGGACCTCCCCGTACTCCGCCTGGCACGGACGGCGGGCGGCCCGGCGGAACTGGTGAGAGTGCACAGTCGCATCGCCCTCGCCGACGGCCTGGCCCTCCATGCGCTGCTCGGACGGCTCACCCCCGAAGCCGCGCCGGAGATCCTCGACGAGCGGCTCGGCGATCCGTGCCCGCCGGGCGGGCGCCGTGGACAAACCACCGGGCAGACAGGAGAGTTGATGTGCTGTCATGGCGACCGCACCGCACCGGCCCCGGGCCGGGTGCGGTCGTGTACCGCAGCAGCTCAGTTCCTAGGAAGGGGAGCCCGGTGAGCAGTCCCAACAAGGGGGTGGAGAAGGTCGAGGTGGCGGTCAGGTGGGACCCCAGCCCCTCCGAGTCCTCGCCCCACGACCTCGACATCATCGCCGCGACCTACACCGCGGAGGACCCGCACGGCGAGCCCGCGTACGTCGTGCACTTCGACAGCCGCTCGCCCGACGGCACCATCAACCTCAGCCGGGACAGCCGCACCGGGCTGGGGCTCGGCTACGACGAGATCATGACCCTGGAGCTCAGCCGGCTGGCCTCCTCCTACGCCCGGGTGGTCGTGGGCGTGGCGGTCCAGCAGCACAGCGGGCGCCGGACGTTCGGCGACATAGCGCGCACCGGCGTCCGGATCAGGGAGGGATACGTCGAGCTGGCCGAGCACGACTTCTCGGGCGTGTCCGGTGCGACGGCCGCCACCGTCGCGGAGTTCACCCGCAACGGCACGGGCGCCTGGGAGTTCCGCGAGCACCTGCGCGGGTTCGACGTCGACCCGGAGTCCTTCACCCGCCTCATGGGCGGCGCTCCCGTCTGACGGCCCGGCCCGCCGCGGCCTGCACCGCGGACGCGGAGGGCGCCGACCGAGCGGTCGGCGCCCTCCGGCTCGTCCCGGGTGCGGTGGCGGTCACCCGCCACCGCACCGCGGGTCAGCTGCAGCCGCTGGTGGAGCCGCAGCCCTCGCACAGGTAGCAGCTGCCCGCGCGGCGCATCTTGGTGCCGCAGGAGAAGCACAGCGGCGCGTCGGCGTTGAGACCGAGCTGCATCTCCACCAGTTCGGTGGAACTGTGCGCCTCCTTCGGCGCCGGGACCGGCGCCTGTGGCTCGGAGAAGCTGCTCACCGTCTTGGGCGGCTCCACCTGGCGCGGGGCCGACTGGGCCAGGCTCTCGACGTCCAGCTCGTCGTCGGCGGGCTCGTAGGAGCCGGTCTCCAGGTGGCGCTGGCGCTCCTCGGCGGAGTGGATGCCGAGGGCCGAGCGGGTCTCGAAGGGCAGGAAGTCCAGCGCCAGACGGCGGAAGATGTAGTCGACGATCGACTGCGCCATCCGCACGTCCGGGTCGTCGGTCATACCGGCCGGCTCGAAGCGCATGTTGGTGAACTTCGAGACGTAGGTCTCCAGCGGCACGCCGTACTGCAGGCCCACCGAGACGGCGATCGAGAAGGCGTCCATCATGCCCGCGAGGGTCGATCCCTGCTTGGACATCTTCAGGAAGACCTCGCCCAGCCCGTCGTCCGGGTAGGAGTTGGCGGTCATGTAGCCCTCGGCGCCGCCGACGGTGAAGGAGGTGGTGATGCCGGGCCTGCCCTTGGGCAGGCGCTTGCGCACCGGGCGGTACTCGACGACCTTCTCGGCCCCGGACTGCCGCTCCTCGCTCTTCCGCTCCTTCTTCTTGGCGGAGAGCGGCTGGCCGACCTTGCAGTTGTCGCGGTAGATCGCCAGTGCCTTCAGGCCGAGCTTCCAGCCCTCGAAGTAGATCTCCTCGACCTCCTCGACGGTGGCCGACTCGGGCATGTTCACCGTCTTGGAGATCGCGCCGGACAGGAACGGCTGGGCGGCGGCCATCATCCGCACGTGCCCCATCGGGGAGATGGAGCGCTCGCCCATGGCGCAGTCGAAGACCTCGTAGTGCTCCGGACGCAGCCCCGGGGCGTCGATGACGTTGCCGTGATCGGCGATGTGCTCGACGATCGCCTCGACCTGCTCGGGCTGGTAGCCGAGCCGCTTGAGTGCCTTGGGGACGGTGTTGTTGACGATCTGCATCGAGCCGCCGCCGACCAGCTTCTTGAACTTGACCAGGGCCAGGTCGGGCTCGACGCCGGTGGTGTCGCAGTCCATCATCAGACCGATGGTGCCGGTGGGAGCCAGCACGGACGCCTGGGCGTTGCGGAACCCGTTCTTCTTGCCCAGCCGGAGCACGTCCTGCCACGCCTCGGTGGCCGCGGCCCACACCGGGGTGTCCAGGTCGTCCATACGCTTGGCGTCGGTGTTGGCGTCGGCGTGCTGCCTCATGACGCGCTGGTGGGCGTCGGCGTTGCGGGCGTAGCCCTTGTACGCGCCGACGACCGCGGCCAGTTCGGCGGAGCGGCGGTAGGAGGTGCCGGTCATCAGGGAGGTGATCGCGCCGGCCAGGGCGCGTCCGCCGTCGGAGTCGTAGGCGTGGCCGGTGGCCATCAGCAGGGCGCCGAGGTTGGCGTAGCCGATGCCCAGCTGGCGGAAGGCGCGGGTGGTCTCACCGATCTTCTCGGTGGGGAAGTCGGCGAAGCAGATGGAGATGTCCATCGCGGTGATGACCAGCTCGACGATCTTCGCGAAGCGCCCGGCGTCGAAGGACTGGTTGCCGGCGTCGTCGTCGCGCAGGAACTTCATCAGGTTCAGCGAGGCCAGGTTGCACGAGGAGTTGTCCAGGTGCATGTACTCGCTGCACGGGTTGGAGGCGGTGATGCGGCCGCTCTCCGGCGAGGTGTGCCAGTGGTTGATGGTGTCGTCGTACTGGATGCCGGGGTCGGCGCAGGCCCAGGCGGCCTCGGCCATCTTGCGGAACAGCGCCTTGGCGTCGACCTCCTCGATGGCCTCGCCGGTCATCCGGGCGCGCAGGCCGAACTTCGACCCGCCCTCGACGGCCTTCATGAAGGCGTCGTTGACGCGGACGGAGTTGTTGGCGTTCTGGTACTGGACGGAGGTGATGTCGTCGCCGCCCAGGTCCATGTCGAAGCCCGCGTCGCGCAGGGCGCGGATCTTCTCCTCCTCCTTGACCTTGGTCTCGATGAACGCCTCGACGTCGGGGTGGTCCACGTCCAGGACGACCATCTTGGCCGCGCGGCGGGTGGCACCGCCGGACTTGATCGTCCCGGCGGAGGCGTCGGCGCCGCGCATGAAGGAGACCGGGCCCGAGGCGTTGCCGCCGGAGGAGAGCAGTTCCTTGGAGGAGCGGATGCGCGAGAGGTTCAGGCCCGCGCCGGAACCGCCCTTGAAGATCATCCCCTCTTCCTTGTACCACTCCAGGATCGACTCCATGGAGTCGTCGACGGAGAGGATGAAGCAGGCGGAGACCTGCTGGGGCTGGGCGGTGCCGACGTTGAACCACACCGGGGAGTTGAACGAGAACACCTGGTGGAGCACGGCGTGGGCCAGCTCGTGCTCGAAGATCTCGGCGTCGGCCGGGGAGGCGAAGTAGCCGTGCTTCTCACCGGCGGCGCGGTAGGTCTTCACCACACGGTCGATCAGCTGCTTCAGGCTGGTCTCGCGCTGGGGGGTACCGACCGCGCCGCGGAAGTACTTGCTGGTGACGATGTTGACCGCGTTCACCGACCAGAAGTCGGGGAACTCCACGCCGCGCTGCTCGAAGTTGACCGAGCCGTCGCGCCAGTTGGTCATGACGACGTCACGGCGCTCCCAGACCACCTCGTCGTACGGGTGCACCCCGGGGGTGGTGTGGATGCGCTCGATCCGCAGACCCTTGGCGGCCTTGGTCCCCTTGGACCGGGCCCCTCGTGCCGGGTCGCTCGTCGTCTCTGTCATTCCGCCTCCCTGTACAGGCATAACGCCCTGACACACCCCGCACTTCCCGGGGCGTGGTGTTCGTTTCGATGGCCGGGGCGCGACGCGCTCCGGTCCAGTCCGTGTGGGGCCGCTCAGTCTCCGGCGGCCAGTGGCGCGGGCGGAGCGGCGGGGCTCTCGCCGCCTCCGCCGCCGCGTTCGCCCCCGCCGTCACTTCCGTCTCCGGTCTCCCCGGGACCGCCGCGGCCTCCGGCTCCCGCGGACGTGGTTCCGCCCGGCGCGGCGTCGCCTCCGCCGGCACGGTCACCGCCCGCCGGCGTCCGTTCCCCGCGCAGCTCGGCGATCGCGGCCTCGAAGTCCTCCAGCGAGTCGAACGCCTGGTACACGGAGGCGAAGCGCAGGTACGCCACGAGGTCCAGTTCGCGCAGCGGACCGAGTATGGCCAGCCCGACGTCGTGCGTGGACAGCTCGGCGCTCCCGGTGGCGCGCACCGCCTCCTCGACCCGCTGGCCCAGCTTGGCGAGCGCGTCCTCGGTGACCGGACGCCCCTGGCATGCCTTGCGCACCCCGGCGATCACCTTGTCCCGGCTGAAGGGCTCGGTGACCCCGCTCCGCTTGATGACCATCAACGACGCGTTCTCCACCGTCGTGAAGCGGCGCGAGCAGTGCGGGCACTGGCGGCGCCGGCGGATCGCGGTGCCGTCGTCGGTGGTGCGGCTGTCGACGACGCGGCTGTCGGAGTGCCGGCAGAAGGGGCAGTGCATCGCTTCCCACCCTCCTTCACCCTCGATGGCGCAGCATGAGCGGCGCAGCGGAACAGCATTGGACACACGTTCGGGTACCCGGTGGGCGGACCCCGAAAGCGGCCACCAGCATAGGTGATACCCGCCGCCCTCCAGGACCGGGGGACCACAACTTCTGGGTGGCCGCCGAATATCTAACCACTACATCTGGTGGCTGCTCGACGAACACGCCGTGCATGCCGGAAACGCCGGAGCGGCAAACGCACGAGAGGCTACCGTAGCGATCGCAGGCGATTCGCAGCTTCTACACCGGCCTCATCGATCACGTCAGCTAATCTGCGAAATTTCACTCGAACGTGTGTTCGGCGCAACCTTTCGAAAGAACATACCGTTGTCCAACCAGGGAGAACCGCTCGAGAGGGGCCGACGTGACCACCACAGCAGAGAGCAGCACCATCACCGCACGGGACCGTTCCCGGGACCGGGCCGACCGGGCGCGGGAGGCGAACGCCGTGTCCGGCGCGCCCGACGGCGCAGGCGACGGCGCGGAGGCTCCCAGGCCCACCCGCTCCCTGCCCGGCCGCCCCCCGGGGATCCGAGCCGACAGCTCCGGGCTGACGGACCGGCAGCGCCGGGTGATCGAGGTGATCCGCGACTCGGTGCAGCGCCGCGGCTACCCGCCGTCGATGCGGGAGATCGGACAGGCCGTCGGCCTGTCCTCCACCTCCTCCGTGGCCCACCAGCTGATGGCGCTGGAGCGCAAGGGCTTCCTGCGGCGCGACCCGCACCGTCCCCGCGCCTACGAGGTGCGCGCCTCGGACGCGCCCACCAGCCAGACCACCGACACCACCGGCAAGCCCGCCGCCTCCTACGTCCCCCTGGTCGGCCGGATCGCCGCCGGGGGCCCGATCCTCGCCGAGGAGTCGGTGGAGGACGTCTTCCCGCTGCCCCGCCAGCTCGTCGGCGACGGCGAACTCTTCGTGCTCAAGGTCGTCGGCGACTCCATGGTCGACGCGGCGATCTGCGACGGCGACTGGGTCACGGTGCGCCGCCAGCCGGTCGCCGAGAACGGCGACATCGTCGCCGCCATGCTGGACGGCGAGGCGACCGTCAAGCGCTTCAGGCGCGAGGACGGGCATGTGTGGCTGATCCCCCACAACGCCGCCTACCAGCCGATCCCCGGCGACGAGGCCACCATCCTCGGCAAGGTCGTCGCGGTGGGGGGGGGGGGGGGGGGGGGGGGCGGCCGCCGCCCCCCCCCCCCCCCCCCCCCCCCCCCACGACACCGGCCGCGCGACACCCGCCGTACGGCGGCAGGAACGGACCGCCCCGGGACCACTGCGCCGGTCCCGGGGCCCAGCTCTTCCCCGTGCTCCCGGTGCCTCGGCAGAGGTTCACAAGCCCGGGAGCGGTCAGGGGCCGGGCTCTGCCCGCCCACCCCGTCCTGTCCCCACTGTGCTGCCCGCCCTGCCCTACGCGCTCTCCCTGACCGCGGCGTCGATGGCCGCGAGTGAACGGCGCACCTGGTTGCGGTCGGTGGTGTACCAGAAGTCGGGCATCGAGGCCCGCAGGAAGCTCCCGTAGCGTGCCCGGGCCAGCCTCGAGTCCAGTACCGCGACCACGCCCCGGTCTCCCGTCGCCCGCACCAGACGGCCCGCCCCCTGCGCCATCAGCAGCGCGGCGTGGGTGGCCGCCACCGCCATGAAACCGTTGCCGCCCGCCTCCTCCACGGCCTTCTGCCGGGCGCTCATCAGCGGATCGTCGGGGCGCGGGAACGGGATGCGGTCCATCACCACCAGCTGGCAGTTCGGGCCCGGCACGTCCACGCCCTGCCACAGCGACAACGTCCCGAACAGGCAGGTCTCGGCGTCCGCCGCGAAGCGGCGGATCAGCTCGCCCAGGGTCTCCTCGCCCTGCAGCAGTACGGGCACGTCCAGCCGCCCGCGCAGTTCCTCGGCCGCCGCCTGGGCGGCCCGCATCGAGGAGAACAGTCCGAGGGTGCGTCCCCCGGCCGCTTCCACCAGCTCGGTCAGCTCGTCCAGCATGTCGCCGCGGCTGCCCTCCCGGCCGGGCGGTGACAGGTGCTGGGCGACGTAGAGGATGCCCTGCCTGCGGTAGTCGAAGGGCGAGCCGACGTCCAGTCCCCGCCACTGCGGGTCCCCGGCGTCCGCCTCCGCCGCGTCGCTCCCGTCCCCCTCGTCCGCGTCCCCGCCGGTGGCACCCGCGCCGCCGGCCTCCGTGATCCGTCCCCCGGCGCTCAGCCCCAGGGAGGCGCCCACCCCGTCGAAGTCCCCGCCGAGCTTGAGCGTGGCCGAGGCCAGCACCACCGACCGGTCCTCGAACAGCTTCTCCCTCAGCAGTCCGGAGACCGCCAGCGGTGCGACCCGCAGCGAGGCTCCGTAGCGGTCGTGGCGCTCGTACCAGACGACGTCGTACTCCGAGCCCTGCACGATGCGCTCGGCGACCGCGTGGACGTTCTCCACCGAGGCCTGGGCCTGGCGGCGGACCGCGTCCTCGTCCTGGACGGACCGGTCACGGGTGTTGCCCAGAGCGGTGATGACCGCGCGGGCCGCGTCGCGCAGCGCCGTCAGGGCGTATCCGAGGTCCTCGGGGATCTCCTCCAGCCGGCCCGGCAGCGCCAGCTCCATCAGCCGCTCGAAGCCCTCCGCGGCCGTCTGCAGCCGGTCGGCCTCCTTCTCGTCGACCAGTTTGGCCGCACGGCGCACCGCCCGGTTGACCCCGCCCGGCGTCAGCTCGCCGGTGGCCACCCCGGTGACCCGGGAGACCAGTTCGTGCGCCTCGTCGACGATCAGGACCTCATGGCCGGGGAGCACCGGCGCACCCTCGATGGCGTCGATGGCCAGCAGCGCGTGGTTGGTGACGATCACCTCGGCGAGTTTGGCCCGCTCGCGCGCCGCCTCCGCGAAGCACTCCGCCCCGTAGGCGCAGCGGGTGGCGCCCAGGCACTCCCGCGAGGAGACCGACACCTGGGACCAGGCGCGGTCGGAGACGCCCGGGGTGAGGTCGTCGCGGTCACCGGTCTCGGTCTCGTCCGCCCAGTCCCGCAGCCGCAGCAGGTCCTTGCCCAGCCGGCTGGTGGGGGCCGCGGCCTCGAAAGGGTCGAACAGACCGTCCTCGTCGTCCTGCGGCACCCCTTCGTGGAGGCGGTGCAGGCACAGGTAGTTGGAGCGTCCTTTGAGCATGGCGTACTCGGGACGGCGGCGCAGCAGCGGGTGGAGGGCCTCGATCGTACGCGGCAGGTCGCGTTCGACCAGCTGCCGCTGCAGGGCGAGCGTCGCGGTCGCGATGACCGTGCGTTCCCCGTGCGCCAGGGCGGGCACCAGGTATCCCAGCGACTTGCCGGTCCCGGTGCCCGCCTGGACCAGCAGGTGGACGTTGCTGTCGATGGCCTCGGCCACGGCTTCGGCCATGGCCACCTGGCCGGATCGCTCGGTGCCTCCGACAGCGGTGACGGCGGCGTGGAGGAGGTCGGTGAGGGCGGGCTTGGTCATAGGACCGCCACCTTACGCGGCGCCGCCGACAGCCGTACCCGGTACGGCCCACAGCCCGCCCGGGAAGTCACGGGAGATGCCGCGGCGTCCGGTCGCGGACCACCACGGCGGCCCGTTTGCCCGGGAGGTCGGTCTCGGCGGCCAGCCGGAAGCCCGCCCGCAGGAAGGCCGCGACGGACGGGGCGTTGCGGACGTCGGGCTCGGCGATGACGCGGCCGCAGGCCGGACGCCGGTCCAGGACGAGGTCCGAGACCGCCCGCAGCAGCACCGTGCCGAGCCCGCGTCCCCGGTCCGCCGCGCTGCCGATCAGCAGGTGCAGCCCGGTGTCGTGCGGGCGCACCGGGTGGTACCGGGCGAGCGGGTCGAGATCGGCGCGGTAGACCTCCCAGTAGCTCATGGGGACACCGGAGAGCACCCCCAGACACGGTACGCTGCGCCCGTCGCCGCCGGTCTGGGCGCGCAGATGCGCGGCGGTGGTGCCGGCGGGGCCTGCCAGGTGCCAGAAGGCCGCCACCGCGGGGTCGTTCATCCAGGCGGTGATCAGCCGCAGATCGCGTTCGACGCGGACGGGAACGAGCCGGAAGACACCGGCGGCCGTGATGACCGGCCCCCAGTCGGCGACGCCGTCCAGCAGACCCACCCGCGCCCGGGGCGGACCGGAGGGCGGTCGCGGGCCGGGTGCGGCGGTGATCGGCGGGACCGCCGCGCCCGACGGGACGCGTGCGGCAGCGGGTGCGGCGGTGACCGTGGACACGGCGGGAGCGGGGCAGGCCCGTGGAACACCGGTGGTCATGGTGGTATCTCCTGTGAGGTTCAGGGCTTCACCAGGGGGTTGGTGACGGTGACATAGACGGACTGGGTGTCCACCGGCCCGGCCAGCTCGTCCAGCCCGTGCAGCCGGGTGAGGAGATTGGCCTTGCACCGCAGGACCGGGGAGTGAAGCAGGAGGGCGGGCAGCGATGAGCTGGGGGCGCCGTCGCCGGGGCGGTCGGCGTCGGTGAGGAAGCGGCGCAGCGCGGCGAGCAGCAGTTCCTCCTCGGCCAGCCCCTGGGAGCCGAACGCCCCGATCAGACCCAGTACGTTGTTGACGCCCAGGTAGTAGGCGAAGCGCTCGTCGGCGACCTCGTCGGCGACGAAGGTGTCGCTGTCCGCGCCGATGCCCGGCAAGCACCTCCGGAGCGCCTCCCGGTGGGACTCGCGGAAGTAGTAGCCCTGGTTGTCGCGGTAGCGGCCGCCAACCGGCCAGCCGTCGCCGTCGAGCAGGACCACGGTGTTCTGCTGGTGCGCCTCCAGGGCGATACCCGCCTCGGCGTCCAGCCACAGCACGGGGTGCACGACGGTGTGGAGGTAGCGCAGGAACCACTCGGCGGCGACGGTGGCCACCGGCCGTCCCGTACGGGCCGCGAGCCGGGTGACGGCGTCGGCCAGCCGGGAGCGGAGCGCGCCGCGGGGATCGCCGGGCCAGGGCCGGGGGGAGGTCAGCCCGGCCAGGCACACGGCGTCGTCGCCGGGCCCGAAGGGGTTGTGCCGGATGACGGTGTCCAGCCCGGCCACCGGCTTCCCGGCGCCGTCGTCGACGGCAAGCCAGGCGGGGTCGCGCACGATGTCGAAACCCGGACGGCCGGGGAAGGCGGCCCGCCAGCGCGTGCCCAGGCCGGTGCGCAGCAGCCGGTGCACCTCCACTCCGCGGCGCAGCTCCTTGCGGAGGTTCTCCCGGCGGGAGTTGGTGATCCGCAGGCCCAGCGAGAGCTTGAGCATGGCGGGTACGCCGGGCCGGTGGACGGTGCGCACGGAGGAGGTCGGGTGCCACGGGTCGCCGTGCGGGCCGAGGTCGTGCAGCAGACCGGCCTCGAGCAGAGCCGCGACGGCGGGGCGGTGCCGCACCTCTCGGGCCTGCCAGGGGTGCAGCGGAAGGGGGACCGTCCCCTCGGGCAGGCGCAGCCCGGGCCCGGCCAGCTCGGCGGCGATCCGTTCGGCGGGCACGATCCGGCCGCGGTCGGTCCAGGCGGAGTCGGAGGCCAGGACGGAGCGGTCGACGGCCACCCAGTGCAGGGGGAAGGCCCCGCGCAGTTCCGGGGACCAGGCGCGTGCCTCGGCCCCGGTGACGCCCTCGCGGCTCTTGGGCACCGGGTGCAGCGGGTGCCCGAGGATCAGGGACTGCTCGCCGTCCAGGAACGGGTCGGCGGTGGGTGGTGCGTCGGGACGGGCCCGGCGGTCGGCGAGGAAGACGGCGGTGCGGCCCACGGAGTCGGCTACCCGGCCGACCAGCTCCGCGCCCTCTCCCCTGGCGGGTCCCGGAACCGTGGGCCCGCGGTGCGCGGCCTCCCTCGCCAGCAGGGCGGCCAGCGTCACCGCGTCGAGGGGGGCGGTGCCGGGCGCGGCGCCCTCCAGGGCGGGCGGGCCGAAGCGGTGCCAGCCGGCGGCGGACCAGTGGCGGACCGGCACCCGCAGCACCAGACCGCAGGAGGCCAGCGCGACGCGGAGGACGGCCCCGCCGGGCCGGGGCAGGTCGTTCTCCCGCACCCAGCAGCGCAGCAGGTTCCCGGCGGCCGCGGCGTCGGCGGCCACGAACGGGTCGGAGTGTTCCAGCGGGTCGCCCGCCTCCCGCTCGCCGGCGTGCTGCCGGGGTACGACGGGCCCGGCGGGCTCCGCAGGTGCGGCGGGTGCGGCCGGCCGCCCTCCCGCCGGGTCCGCCGCCTCCTGCGTCGTCATCCCGTCCGGGGCGGGACATGCGTTCACGGAAGTCTCCCTGGGGGGTGAGGGCACCGCACCGGTGCGTGGTCGTCCGGTTCCCGTGGCACGGCGCTGCCTGCGCAGGCGGCACCGTGCCTCCGCCCGTACCAACGACGGCGCCCCCGCCGGATCACGGCCGGGGGCGAGATCGCAGCCTCCCGGGCGAGTTGGAACCGCGCGCCCGCCGTACGCCGTCCCCCGCAGCACCGGCGCAGTGGGGCCCGCCACGCCCGGCGAGGCCCGTGCGGGACGGGGAGGACGCAGAGGGCGGGTCCGGCGTCGACGGCCTGCGTCTGCCGAAGGAACCGCCCGCGGCGCTCCAGGACTTCGATCCCGAGAAGTGGAGGAACGGGGAGTGACGGAACTGGGACAAGGACGACTGACTGCGTGAGGCCAGGGACTTCGTCAACCCGGTCATCGAGGGCCTGTGGGACCCGGACCGGATGAAGGATGCCGAGGAGAACGACCGCAGGGTCGACCCCGAGGTCGAGGACGGGGGCTCCGGCGGTACGGACGGCGAGGGCGACGAGGGCGTCAGCGGGAAGTCCGCCGACGGGAACTGAACGAAGGCGCGGCATGCCGGGGCCCCGCCGCCCCCGAGGGGGCGGCGGGGCCCCGTGCACACGGACGTGCGGGCGCCCGGTGGTCAGACCATGGCCATCGGGCTGCGCACCGTGTCGCTGCCGGGCACCGGCTCGGAGGGGTCGCTGCCCAGCTCCACGATGCGGTTGTCGGCGTCGACGTGCACCACCGCGGGCCGGTGGGAGCGGGCCTCGGCGTCGTCCATCTGCGCGTAGCTGATGAGGATCACCAGGTCCCCGGGGTGGACCAGGTGCGCGGCCGCGCCGTTGATCCCGATCACCCCGGAGCCGCGCCGCCCCTCGATGACGTAGGTCTCCAGGCGGGCGCCGTTGGTGATGTCGACGATGTGGACCAGCTCTCCGGGCAGCAGGTCGGCGGCCTCCATCAGGGCCGCGTCGATCGTGACGGACCCCACGTAGTGGAGATCCGCCTCGGTGACCGTGGCCCGGTGGATCTTCGACTTGAACATGGTGCGCAGCACGGTGCCGACTCCTCGAAGGTGGATAGGGTCGCGCTCCCGGGGCGGGATGCGCGCCGTCCCGCCCATCGTACGGCCGCGCTCCCGGCCGCCCGGTGGAGCGTGACCCGGATCACGGTCGGTCGGCCGCCGCCTGCCGTGGCCCGCGGCGCAGACTCCAGCACCGCGGATAACGCCCCCTGACCGGCCACACCACCGGGACAGCGCACACCGGACCGCCTAGATCCAGCCGTTGCGCTCGGCAATCCTGACGGCGTCGGCGAGGGTGCGGGCGTGGAGTTTACCCACCGCGGAGGATATGCGGTTGCGCACCGTACCCACGCCGAGGAATAGCTCCGCGGCGATTTCCCGTGCCCCCACCCCGCCCGCGGACAGCGCAGCACCTCGGCCTCACGCGCGGTCAGCGGGTCCCCCCGTTCCGAGCTCTGTTCGGCCAGACGGGGGTCTACGGCCCGGCCCCCGGCCGCGCCGGTGCGCACGGCCGAGGCGAGCTCACCCGGCGTGGCGGTCTTCAGCAGATAGCCCGCCGCTCCGGCCTTCAGTGCCCTGCGCAACAGTCCGGGGCGGTCCAGCGCGCTGAGCATCAGGCAGCGGCACGCCGGAAGCCTCTCGCGCAGCCGTGCGGCCACCGATATGCCGTCCAGACCGGGCAGATCGATGTCGAGGACCACGACATCGGGCCCGTGCCGCAGGGCCGCCTCCAGTGCGGCCGGGCCGTCGGCCGCCTGCCCCGCGCCCTCGATGCCCGGTTGTCCGTCCGGGATCTCCGCCGGGCCCGCCCGCACCACGTGCATGTCCTCGGCGACCAGCACTTTGATCGTGGGATCAGTATGCCCGTACGGCATCCGGCCCCGCACGACGGTGGGCCCGCCCCCTGGGGAGGGGACGGGCCCGGTGGGCGCTGTTCGGAAGGCGTATGCGGCGCCGGAGGTCAGGCCTCCGTGCCCGCGGTGACGTACGCCCTGAGTTCGACCGCCAGCTCCTCGTGGACACGGGTCGTGAGCAGCGTGCCGCCCTCGGTGTGTTCCTCCGAGATGATCTCCCCCTCGGCGTGGACCCGGGAGACCAGGTCGCCGCGAGTGTAGGGCACCAGCACCGTCAGCTCCACGGCCGGGCGCGGCAGCTCCCGGTCGATCAGCTCCAGCAGCTCGTCGATACCCTGCCCGGTGCGGGCGGAGACGGCGAGGGCGCGCCTCTCGGCGCGCAGCAGTCGCGCCAGGGTCAGTGGATCGGCGGCGTCCGCCTTGTTGACCACCACGACCTCGGGCACGTCCACCGCGCCGACGTCCCGGATCACCTCGCGCACGGCGGCGAGCTGCTCCTCCGGTGCCGGGTGCGAGCCGTCCACCACGTGGAGGATCAGATCGGAGTCGGCGACCTCCTCCATCGTGGAGCGGAACGCCTCGACGAGGTGGTGCGGCAGATGGCGCACGAAGCCGACGGTGTCGGCCAGGGTGTACGCGCGCCCGCTGGGGGTCTCGGCGCGGCGTACGGTCGGGTCGAGGGTGGCGAACAGCGCGTTCTCCACCAGCACGCCCGCGCCCGTGAGGCGGTTGAGCAGCGAGGACTTGCCCGCGTTGGTGTATCCGGCGATGGCGATCGACGGCACCTTGTTACGGCGCCGCTCCTGCCGCTTGACGTCGCGGCCGGTCTTCATCTCCGCGATCTCCCGGCGCGTCTTCGCCATCTTCTCGCGGATCCGCCGCCGGTCCGTCTCGATCTTGGTCTCACCGGGACCACGGGTGGCCATGCCGCCACCGGAGGAACCGGAGCCGCCGCCGCCCATCTGCCGGGACAGCGACTGGCCCCAGCCGCGCAGCCTGGGCAGCATGTACTGCATCTGTGCCAGCGCCACCTGGGCCTTGCCCTCGCGGGACTTGGCGTGCTGGGCGAAGATGTCGAGGATCAGGGCGGTGCGGTCCACCACCTTGACCTTGACGACGTCCTCCAGGTGGATGAGCTGGCCGGGGCTGAGCTCACCGTCGCACACGACGGTGTCGGCCGCCGTCTCGACCACGATGTCGCGCAGCTCCTGCGCCTTGCCCGAGCCGATGTAGGTGGCCGGGTCCGGCTTGTCGCGGCGCTGGATCACCCCGTCGAGGACGAGCGCGCCGGCGGTCTCGGCGAGAGCCGCGAGCTCGGCGAGGGAGTTCTCGGCGTCCTGCGCGGTGCCGGAGGTCCACACGCCCACGAGCACCACGCGCTCCAGGCGCAGCTGCCGGTACTCGACCTCCGTGACGTCCTGGAGTTCGGTGGACAGGCCCGCGACACGGCGGAGGGCGGCGCGCTCGGAGCGGTCGTACTGGTCACCGTCGCGCTCGCCGTCGATGTCGTGACTCCAGGCGGCGTCCTCCTCCATCAGGGCGTCGGCTCGGCGGTACGTCTCGGCGAGGCGCTGGCCGTTCTGCGGGAGGGAGGAAGAGAAGGTCAAGTGAGTCCTTACGTCGTTGGAGTGAAGGTATCCGGGTCAACGTGTACGGCGCCCGGAACATTCCCGTCGGCACGAGTGCGAGCAGGGGCCCGGAGGCGGATGCGGGCCGCCCTGACACGAAGATGGTGGCACGGCGCGGCCCGGCCGTCACCTGGTTTGCGCGGCGGCCCGCCCTTCCGGCGGACCGGGCTCCCCCGAGCGGGTTCCTCAGGGCTGGGTCCGGGTGGCCCGGACGACGTCGTAGACGCCGGGCACCTCCCGCATGGCCCGCATCAGCCCGGGCAGCTCACCGGCGTCCTCCAGGCGCAGGGTGTAGGTGTGCCGCACCCGGTGCTCCCTGGGCGGCTCGACCTCGGCGGAGACCACGGCGGCCCCTTCCGCCGCGATGGCCTCGGTCAGGTCGGCCAGGAGGTGCGGGCGGCTCAGTGACTCGGCGTACAGCGTCACCCGGCAGCCCGCGCCGGAGTCCTGCCACCGCACGGCCACGGTCCCGCGGCCGGCCGCGGTCATCCGGGCCACGGTGGGGCAGCCCTCCCGGTGGGCGGTCACCGCACCGCCGCGTACCGCGAAGCCGACCACGGCGTCGGGCGGCACCGGTGTGCAGCAGCGGGCCAGCCGCACGGG
>NZ_JBXUOY010000047.1:0-26343 GCF_057196705.1 Streptomyces sp. ATLC9
TGGCCGATGTTGGACTTGAGCGAACCGAGGTGCAGGGGCCGGCCGGCGGGCCGCGAGCGGCCGTAGGTGTTCAGCAGGGCCTGCGCCTCGATCGGGTCACCCAGCCGCGTGCCGGTGCCGTGGGCCTCGACCGCGTCCACCTCGGCCGGCTCCAGACCCGCGTCGGACAGCGCCTGCCGGATGACCCTCTCCTGCGCCGGACCGCTGGGCGCCGTCAGACCGTTGCTCGCCCCGTCCTGGTTGACGGCCGAACCACGCAGCACGGCCAGCACCGGATGGTTGTTGCGCCGGGCCTCGGAGAGACGCTCCAGAACCAGGACACCCACGCCCTCCGACCACGAGGTGCCGTCGGCCGCCTCCGCGAACGACTTGATCCGCCCGTCCGGCGCCAGCCCCCGCAACCGGGCGAAGTCGACGAAACCGCTCGGGGTGGCCGTCACCGTGGCGCCGCCCGCCAGCGCGAGGGCGCACTCGCCCGCGCGCAGGGAGCGCGCCGCCAGGTGCAGGGCGACCAGCGACGACGAGCAGGCGGTGTCCACCGACACGGCCGGCCCCTCGAACCCGAACGTGTAGGCCACCCGCCCCGACGCCACGCTGGACAGCCGCCCGGTGAGCAGATGGCCCTCCAGGTCTCGCGGGCCGTCCAGACCGAGGTAGCTCTGCTCGATCACGCCCGCGAAGACGCCGGTCGCGCTGCCCCGCAGCGTCGCCGGATCGAGGCCCGCGTCCTCCAGTGCCTCCCAGGCCGTCTCCAGCAGCAGCCGCTGCTGCGGGTCCATGGCCTGCGCCTCCCGGGGCGAGATGCCGAAGAAGGGGGCGTCGAACAGAGCGGCGTCGTGCAGGAATCCGGCTTCCTTGGTGTAAGTGGTGCCGGGCCGGTCGGGGTCGGGGTCGTACAGGCGGTCCAGGTCCCACCCCCGATCGCCGGGGAACGGCGAGATGCCGTCGGCCCCGTCGGCGACCAGCCGCCACAGGTCGGCCGGGGATGCGACGCCACCCGGGAAGCGGCAGGCCATTCCGACGATGGCGACGGGTTCGGCCGCACCGGCCTCCAGCTCGGCGATACGCTGCCGGGCCTTGTGCAGGTCGGCGGTGACCCACTTGAGATAGTCGACGAGCTTCTCTTCGGTGGTCTCGTGGGACATGCGTGATCGATTCTCCTCGACACGGGTGAGGGGGGTGTGCTCGGGCAGGTGTCAGGGGGTGGACCGGCCGAGCGCGGAGTCGATGAAGGAGAAGAGCTCGTCGGCCGATGCCGCACCGATCGCCGCCTCGGTCTCCGCGCCGTCGGCCGGACCGGGCGGGGTGTGCCCGGGAGCGTTCGCCGGGGCGGACTCGGGGGCGTGCAGGGTGGCGGCGAGGGCCCGCAGTCGCTCGGCGATCTCCGCTCGCCGCGTCGCGTCCGCGGGAGGTGCGGCGAGCAGGGCCTCCAGCCGGTCCAGGCCGTCCCGGAGCTCCTGTGCGGGGGCGCCGCTGTCCGCCGGGACCAGCAGCTCGTCCAGCAAGGCGGCGAGCGCGGCCGGTGTCGGACGGTCGAAGACGGCGGTGGCGGGCAGCGGCGCGCCCGCGGCGGCGCTGAGCCGATTGCGCAGCTCGACCGCGGTCACCGAGTCGAATCCGAGCTCCTGGAACGGCCGCTCCGGCTCGATCGTGTCCACGGACGCGTGTCCCAGGACCGCGGCGACCTCGGCGCGGACCAGTTCCAGCGTCCGGCGCTCCCGTTCCGCCGCCGGCAGTCCGGCGAGCCGTTCCGCGAACGGGGCGACGGTGTCCGAAGCGGCCCGCGCCCGCGGCCGGACGGGTGCGGGCGCGGTCAGGGAGGCCAGCAGGCGGGGCAGGCGCGGCGGGGTGCCCGCCCGGTCGGTGGAAGTGCTCGGCGGACCGTCGGTCCTGCCGGTCGGCGTGGGGGCGGAGTCACCGGTCTTCCCCGCCCCCTCGGCTTCGGTCGGGTCCAGTGCCACCGCGATCGGCGCCGGGGTGTCCGCGGCCAGCGCGCGGTCGAACAGGGCCGGAGCGTCCGCCGACCGCAGCGGCCGGAGCCCTGCGGGCCGGGCCTCGGCGGGCCCCCGGTCTCCTTCGCCGTCGTCACTCTGCCAGGGCCCCCAGGCGAAGGCGGTCGCCGACCGGCCCTCGGCCCTGCGTCGCCTGGCCAGGCCGTCGGCGAAGGCCGCGGCCGCGGCGGAGCCGGACCGACCCGGTCCGCCGAGCAGCCCGACGGCGTCCGAGCAGACCGCGAACACCGCGAGGTCCGTCTCCTGCGTGGCCCGGTGCAGCACCCACGCACCGCCGACAGCCGTTCGCAGCGCCTCCTGCCAGGCCGGGGAGCCTTCGGAGTGGACACCGGCGGCGGGAGCACCCTCCGCGTGCACGACACCGGTCAGCGGATGCGCGGCGGGGACGGACGCCAGCAGGCCGGCGACGGCCGCCGGGTCGGTCACGTCGCACACGGCCACCGTCACCTCGGCGCCCCGGGCGCCGAGTTCGGCCGTCAGCGCGGTCATCGCCTCGGCCCGCCGCGCGTCCGGCGCGGTGAGCAGCAGCCGGCCGGCCCCCTGACGGGCGGCCAGGTGCCGGGCGAGCGCGGCGCCGAGCGGCCCGGTGGCACCGGTGAGCAGCACCGTACCCGCCGACTCCCGGGCCGGTGCCGCGGACGGCCCGGCGGTCGGCAGACGCCGCAGGCGCGGTGTCAGGACCGTGCCGGCGCGCAGGGCGGCCTCCGGCTCGCCGAGGGCCCACAGGGTGGAGAGCGTCGCGGCAGAGACCTCACCGTCGGTGTCCACCAGCATGAGCCGCCCGGGCGCCTCGGCCTGCACTGATCGCAGCATCCCCCACAGCGCGGCCCGTCCCGGCTCGGGGGGCTCCGCCCCCTGCACGGCCACCGCACCGCGGGTGAGCACGGTCAACGGCCGCCCGGCGGACCGTTCGTCCGCCAGCCAGGCCCGCACCGTGCCCAGCAGGCGCGCCGCGTGGGCCGCGGCGTCCGCCGGATCCGGCGTCGGGCAGGGCAGGACCACGGCCTCCGCGTCCGCCCCGCCGGACAGTGTGGCGTCCACATCCGGATACGGACCGGACAGCCCTGCGGGCGCGACAGCCGCGGCTCCGTCGTCCGCACCCGCGCGCAGCACCCCCCAGCTCATCGGCGACGCGCCGGCCTCCACGTCCGCCACGTGACCGGCCACGGTGGCGGCCGGAGTCCACTCCACGTCCACAAGCAGTCGGCCTCCGACGCCGGACACGGCGCGGAACTCCTCCGCCGGGACGTCGCGGAAGCCGACCGAGTCCGCCGTGGCGACGAGCCGCCCGGCGGGATCGGTGAGCCGTATGGACACGGTGCCCGGCGCCCGCTCGGTGACGGCGGCGCGCACGGCGGTGGCGCCGGTGGCGTGCAGCCGTACGCCGCGCCACTCGACCGGGACGGGAACGTGATCCGGGACGGGCGGGTGGACGAGGGAGTGCAGGGCGGCGTCGAGGAGGGCGGGATGAATGCCGTACCTCTCGGCGTCGTCGGCCTGCTCGCCGGGCAACCGGATCTCCGTCCCGCCGGATGGGTCTGCTCCGGTGCCCCGGGACGCGGCCGGGCCGTCCGGAGCGAGGACGCCCTCGGCGTGCAGGAGCCACGGGGCGTCGTCGCCCCCGTGGGGTGCCGCGGCCACCGGCCGGGAGTGGACGGTCAGGTCACGCCCGCCGTCCGGCCGCGATCGGCCCGCGCGGACCTGGATCTCCACCGTGCCGTCGGCCGACAGCACCAGCGGCGCTCGCAGGTGTAGCGCGTCGATGCCCGCGCGACCGGTCTCGTCGGCGACGCGCAGAGCGAGTTCGACGAGCGCGGAGGCGGCGACGACGTCCGTGCCGAGCACGGTGTGCCGCAGCGACGAGGGAACCGTGCGTGCGGAGACCTGCCGCGTGAACAGCACCGCCCCGGACCCGGCGACGACGGTGGCCGGCCCCAGCAGCGGGTGTCCCGCGGTCGGCGGGGCAACGGTGTCGGTCACCGGTTCCAGCCAGTGGCGCTCCTGGTCGAAGGCGTACGTCGGCAGGTCCACCGTCCGGGCCCCGGTGCCGTCGAAGAGAGCGGCCCAGTGCACGGCGTCGCCCCGCACGAACACCTCGGACAGGGCCGACAGCAGCGAGGGGGCCTCGGCCCGGTCGCGGCGCAGCGCGGCCACCGTCGTCCTGCCCTCGGGTTCGCGCAGGCAGCCGGCGGCCAGGGCGGCGCAGACGTTGTCCGGGCCCACCTCCAGGAAGGCGGTGACACCCGTCGCCTCCATGGTGCGCACCGCGTCAAGGAAGCGGACGGGCCGCCGGATCTGCTCGACCCAGTACTCGGGCGACGACCACTGCCCCTCTGTGACGGCCTCTCCGGTGACCGTGGAGACGGCCGTGATGCGCGGCTCGCGATAGGTCAGCCCGGTGGCGACCTCGCGGAACTCGTCGAGGACGCCGTCCATGTGCGGGGAGTGGAAGGCGTGGCTGACGGCCAGCCGGCTCGTGCGGTGCCCCGACGCGCGCAGCCGTCCCGCCACCTCCTCGGCGGCCTCGCTGTCGCCGGCCAGGACCACCGAGCGGGGTCCGTTGACAGCGGCGACGGCCAGGTGATGGGCGTGCCCGTCAAGCAGGGCTGCGACCTGCTCCTCCGTGGCCTGCACGGCGATCATGGCGCCACCGGGCGGGGCGCTCTGCATGAGCCGGCCCCGGGCGGCGACCAGTGCGGCGGCGTCCGCGAGGTCGAGGACGCCGGCGACGTGGGCGGCGGCCAGCTCGCCGACGGAGTGCCCGGCCAAGACGTCGGGTACGGCGCCGAGCGACTCCAGCAGCCGGTACAGGGCCACCTCGACGGCGAACAGCGCGGGCTGGGTCACGGCGGTCTCGTCCAGACGGTGCCCGGTGCGCAGTACCTCGCCGAGCGGCCGGTCCAGGTGCGCGTCGAGCGCGGCGGCGACCTCGTCGAAGGCACGGGCGTAGGCCGGGAAGGCGTCGTACAGCTCCTGTCCCATGCCGACGCGCTGCGCACCCTGCCCGGTGAAGAGCCAGGCGGTCCTGCCCCCGGCGGTGGCCTCCCCCCGCGTCGTGCCGGGCGCGGTACGGCCCTCCGCCAGCGCCCGTGTACCCGCGACCAGGGCGTCCGGGTCGGCTGCGAGCACCACGGCCCGGTGGCGGAAGACCGTGCGGGTGGTGGCGAGGGAGTGGGCGATGTCCAGGGCGCGGGCCGGGCGGGTCGCCAGGTGGTCGAGCAGGCGCCGGGCCTGGGCGCGCAGCGCGGTTTCGGACGCGGCGGACAGCAGCCAGGGCACGGCCGGCAGCGGACGGACGGCGGGCGCGGCGGAGGCGTCGGCCGGATCGGCCGCGGGCGCCTCCTCCAGGATCACGTGCGCGTTCGTGCCCCCGAAGCCGAAGGAGGACACGGCGGCGCGCCGGGGGCGCCCGGTGTCGGGCCAGTCGCGCGGTTCGGTCAGCAGCTGTACGGCGCCGGAGCTCCAGTCGACCATCGAAGTGGGCCGGTCGACGTGCAGGGTGCGGGGCAGGACACCGTGCCGCATCGCCTCCACCATCTTGATCACACCGCCGACCCCGGAAGCCGCCTGAGCATGGCCGATGTTGGACTTGAGCGAACCGAGGTGCAGGGGCCGGCCGGCGGGCCGCGAGCGGCCGTAGGTGTTCAGCAGGGCCTGCGCCTCGATCGGGTCACCCAGCCGCGTGCCGGTGCCGTGGGCCTCGACCGCGTCCACCTCGGCCGGCTCCAGACCCGCGTCGGACAGCGCCTGCCGGATGACCCTCTCCTGCGCCGGACCGCTGGGCGCCGTCAGACCGTTGCTCGCCCCGTCCTGGTTGACGGCCGAACCACGCAGCACGGCCAGCACCGGATGGTTGTTGCGCCGGGCCTCGGAGAGACGCTCCAGAACCAGGACACCCACGCCCTCCGACCACGAGGTGCCGTCGGCCGCCTCCGCGAACGACTTGATCCGCCCGTCCGGCGCCAGCCCCCGCAACCGGGAGAACTCGGTGAACGCCACGGGCGTCGCCATCACCGTGGCGCCGCCCGCCAGCGCGAGGGCGCACTCGCCCGCGCGCAGGGAGCGCGCCGCCAGGTGCAGGGCGACCAGCGACGACGAGCAGGCGGTGTCCACCGACACGGCCGGCCCCTCGAACCCGAACGTGTAGGCCACCCGCCCCGAGGCGATGCTGCCCGCACTGCCGCTGAACAGGTATCCCTCGGCGTTGCGGGCCGGCAGGCCGGGCCGGGAGCCGTAGTCGTTGTACATGACGCCGGTGAACACCGCGGTGCGGCTGCCCCGCAGGCCCCGCGGGGTGACGCCCGCCCGCTCCAGTGCCTCCCAGGCCGTCTCCAGCAGCAGCCGCTGCTGCGGGTCGGTGGTCGACGCCTCCCGGGGCGACATGCCGAAGAACTGCGGGTCGAAACGGTCGGCGTCGTGCAGGAACCCGCCTTCCCTGCTGTAGCTGGTTCCCAGCCGCTCCGGATCGGGGTCGTACAGGCGGTCCAGGTCCCACCCCCGGTTGTCCGGGAACGGGGTCACGGCGTCGGCCCCGTCGGCGACCAGCCGCCACAGGTCGGCCGGGGAGGTGACGCCCCCCGGGAAGCGGCAGGCCATTCCGACGATGGCGATCGGCTCGCTCTGTCTGTCCTCCACCTCGCGCAACCGGTCACGTGCCTCACGGGCCTCCACGATGGCTCGCCTGAGGTAGTCGCGAAGTCTTTCCTCACCCGCCATGGTGCTCAGCTCCCGGTGTGAAGTATGTGTTCTCCGATGCGGCACGGACCGAGGCGGCTTCCGCGTTTTCGCCTTCCGCTTCCTCGCGGCAGCGAACTCCCGCTATTCCCGCCCTGGTCATCCAATCGCGGGCCGATCACCTTCCGGTAATCCGGCGGAACACCGCTGCCCGTGGCCGGCGATTACCTGTCAGTGGGCGGCCGGTTGTCCCGCTTTCGTTACCGTCCCGGCGGGATCTGTGAAATTGACGATGTCTGGCCACTTCGGGAGAGAGGGAAATGACGAACATGGCACGACTCACCCACGATGTCGAGAAGCACACCGCCCTGTACGTGGAGGCGTTCAACGCCGGCGACGTGGACGCGGTGAACGCGATGTACACCGAGGACGCGGTCGCGGTCTGGGAGCCCGGTGTGCCGCTGACCGGTCGGGCCCGCACCGACTCCGTCCGTGACTTCCTGTCCCGCAGGCCGCGGATGACGGCGGTGCCGCGGCAGTCGTTCGTCACGGACGACACCGCCCTGCTGGTCGTCGACTGGACCATCGACACCACCGACGAGGAGGGCGGCACCGAGCACCTGGAAGGCGTCGGCCTCGACGTTCTGCGCCGCGGCACGGACGGCAACTGGCGGTACGCCATCGACGACCCGTACGGCGAGAAGTGACCCGCACCACCCGGCCCAAAGACCCTACGAGGCGACCCGAGGTTCTCCAGCCATGACTTTCACCGTCGACATCGACTTCGACAAGCCCGACCTGACCGCCGACACCGACACGCAGAACGAGATCTTCCTGCAGGTCTTCAACTCCGGTGACGGCGAGCTGTTCGACCGGCTCTACCGCGCGGACTCCATCTCCAACTTCTCCGGCCGGCCGCTGACCGGCGCCGCCCGGCGGAGTTTCTTCAAGGAGTTCCTCGCCACCAAACCCAAGCTCCAGGCCGAGGTCACCCACTCGTGGGTGGCCGGCGACGTCGCCCTGATCGGAGTGCGCTTCACCATCGACGGCACCGACCAGGACGGCAGGCCGATGCATCTGGAGGGAACCTGCACGGACGTGCTGCGCCGGGGTGAGGACGGCCGGTGGCTGATGGCCATCGACCGCCCGGTCGCCGGGAGCCTGCTCCCTGAGTAACGCGGCGACCGCCCCCGTCGGCGACCCCCGGGCCCGCTCCCCCCAGCGGCCCGGGGGTTCTTCGTGGCCCGGCCGGTGGATGCCCTGTTGCCGCGCAATGAGCGGCCGGTTCCACGCCCCGCCTACGGTGGCGTTGCCGCGAATGGGGGAAACCAGGCCCGCGGAATCAGATGACTTTCCATCGGAGGAATAATGACCCGGCTCGGCGCGGAAGCACAGAACATCCTCGACGCGGTAGGGGACGCGGTCCCCATCCTTCGTCGCAACGGGGTGGAAACCGAGCAAAGGCGCTGGATAGTCGACGAGAACATCGAACTCCTCGAAAAGGCCGGCGTTTTCCGCATGGCGGTGCCCGAGCGGTTCGGCGGACTCGACCTGCCGGTGGCCGAGCAGGCGGAGATCCTCGCCTCGATCTCCCGGGGCTGTGCCTCGACCGGCTGGGTGTCCATGGTGTGGGTCTCCAGCGCCTGGATCGCCAGCCTCTACCCCGACCGGGCCCAGAAGGAGGTCTTCGCGGACGGCTCGGTGCGGGTCTCCGGCGGCTTCACCCCGTCCGGCACGCTCACCCCCGTCGAGGGCGGCTACCGGCTCAACGGCAGCTGGCGGTTCAACACCGGTGTACCCGGAGCCCAGTGGAACATCCACGCGGCGGTGGCCGAGCACGCCGACGGCCGGCACGAGGAGCTGTTCGCGCTGGTGCCGACCGAGGACATCACCGTCGCCGACGACTGGGACGTCTTCGGCGCGGCGGGCACCGGCAGCGCCACCTCCACCGCGAAGGACGTCTTCGTCCCCACGCACCGCGTCGTCGACACCTCGGTGTACGAGGCCTCCACCGGTGACCGCTGGAACGCCGAGGTCAAGGGACGCAACTACAACCTGCTCAGCTACATTCTGGCCACCTGCGCCCCCGTGTACCTGGGTGTCGCCCGCTCCGCGCTCGGTCTGTTCACCGAGCGGGCCGCCGGCAAGCCCATCACCTACACCAACTGGACCGACCAGCGCGAACACCCTCACACCCAGATCACGGTGGGGCGCGTGGCGAACCAGATCGCCGCCTGCGAGGCACTGTCCGAGGACTGGCTGCGCGTCATCCAGGAGCGCGCCGACCGCGGCCAGAAGATGACTGTCGAGGAGAAGGCGGCGGTCCGCGGTCAGGTCGGCTACGTGGTGGAGGCCACCAAGGCGGCCGTGCAGATGCTGTACGACATCAGCTCCGCCTCCACCATCGTGCGCGGCAACCATTTCCAGCGTGCCTTCCGCGACATCGCGGCGCTGTCGCTGCACGGGCTGCTGGCCCCCACCGGCTCCCTGGAGGCGCACGGCCGTGTGCTGCTCGGCCTTGAACCTGGCACCGACTACATCTGAGCCGTCCCTCGCAGGGTTGTCGTGGGCCTTGGCGGCGTGGAGCTCGCCGAAGGTGTAGTCGCGGCCTCGGCCCGGGTCGTGTCTCGTGTGGAGGCCGGCCGGCATCGGCTTCAGGGCCTGGCTGTCGTGGGTGTTGCCGGTTGAGACGCCGACCACGAGGGGCAGTCCGGAACGCTCCGCCCCCACCGGTTACTTCCCATGCCCGGCCCACCGAGCCGACCACCACATAGGACACGCTCTTACCACCGCGACCCGTACTCGGTTTACGACCGGCTGCGGGTGCACGACCCGGTCCACTGGTTCCGCTTCCCCGTCGGTGATGTGCCGATGGTCTTCCTGCCCCGCTACGACGACGTCAAGGCCCTGCTGAGCGACCAACGGCTCAGCAACGACGGCGAGGCCTGGGGCGGTGAGGCGTCCCGCCGCTCCGGGACGGTCTTTGGCGCGGGTGCGCTGATCGGCCGTGTCCTCACCGTCCTCGACCCGCCGGACCACACGCGGGTACGCCGGCTGGCGATGGGCGCGTCCACGCCGCGTCAGGTGGCGGCGTGCGCATATCCGCAGGCACCCCCGCCGTGGCCGGCCTGCAATCCGCCAACAACGACCCGGAGAAGTACGCGGATCCGCGGCGGCTGGACATCACCCGCGACGGGCAGCGGCACCTGGCGCTGTGCCACGGGCTGCACAACCGCATGGGGGCGGCCCTGGCCCGCCTGACCCCTGCGGATCCGGCCGCGCGGGCCTGACACCGCAGCGGCCTCGTCTGCCCCGCTCGGCGAAGAGGCGCCGCACCCGGCCGCGTGCGGAACACGCGGCGCGCGCGGCGCCTCTTCCTCACGCCTCTTCCTCGGACCTGCTCGTGCCGAGGCCCTCCGGCGCCGTCGTCCGTGGCCGGAGGGACCATGGGGGTGTCCGCTGGGCGTACGGCGAACGCTCAGGGCGTCATGCGGGCTTGCGCAGCAGCTCGACGATGCTGGAGAAGCTGTCGGCCGCGTGGCCGGCGTCCATCGCGCGGCGGAACAGGTCCACCGCCGCGGCCTGGAACGAGGTGTCCACGCCCGCGTCACCGATGGTGTGCATGACGTGCTCCACACTCGCCAGGCCCATCGCCAGGCGGTCGACGTCGCCCTCGTGGTTGCCGGCGTCGATGCGCTCGGCATAGAAGCCGAGGAAGTGCGGCATGGCGAGCATGGTGTCGTTGGCGTGGGACAGGATGTCCGCCGCCTTCAGGCCGTTGGCTTCGGCGAGGGCGATCGCCTGCCAGTAGCTGAGCATCGACGGCCAGAACATCGCCATGCCGATCTGGTACATCAGGGCCGCGAGCCCCGGCTCCTCGCCGCGGAAGTCAGTGCCGGTGAGGATCTCCAGAGTGGCGCGGTGCTTGTCGAAGGCGGCACGGGGACCGCTGTAGAAGGTCTTCGACTCGGGCTTGCCGATACCGGCGGGCGGGACCGTCACACCCCCGGTGAGGTGGGTGCCGCCGCGCTCGGTGATCCAGCGGGAACCGGCGCGCGTCTTCTCCGGGGTGTCGGAGCTGAGGTTGACGAAGACGTGGCCCGACACCACGTCGGCCGCCGGCTCCAGGACCGCGTACATGGCCTCGTAGTCGGTCAGGCTCAGGACCACCAGCTCGTTGGCCTTGACGGCGTCCTCCACGCTCTTGGC
The DNA here is from genome assembly GCF_057196705.1 of Streptomyces sp. ATLC9. NCBI lineage: Bacteria > Bacillati > Actinomycetota > Actinomycetes > Kitasatosporales > Streptomycetaceae > Streptomyces > Streptomyces sp. ATLC9. The sequence goes on from NZ_JBXUOY010000047.1 coordinate 10,896, forward strand.
GAGGACGGCGCCCCGTGCCACCAGATCATCGGCCCGGGAGGCGGTGCGGTTCCAGAGGGTGACCTCGTATCCGTTGTCGAGGTAGGTGTTGACCATCGCCTGTCCCATGGGGCCGAGCCCGATGACGGTGACGGACTGGTTGCTGCTCATTGCGGAAAGGCCTCCGTTGGTCTGCTGTGTCACTGAAGGAACGAGCGATCTACTGAGCGCCCGGCAAAAGTAGCACAGTTCTAGCACGATCGCTCTATTTAGTCGGAGGTGAAGATCGGCACCGCGGACCGGGCCTGGCACGGACACTCTCGGTCAATCGCAGTCAACGGCCCTGCGCGCAGACGAGGATGTGGCCGGCGGGGGTGAGCGGACCGGTGTGCTCCCCGGACCGCGCCGCCGACGCGCTCCGGGCATGGCTGCGCGGACGGCCGCCGCATCCTCCTGGGCACAGGTCTGCGACGTCGCCGCGCCAATACCGCTGCTCACCACCGGTGGTCAGGTCAACTTCCCCTGACAGGGCGCCGGTTGGTATGCCGTGAACCTTTCAGTCCGCGGTGAGACCGGTCATGGCCCTGCCTCGGCAGCAGCCCGTGTGCCGATCGCCTCCAGCAGAGCCGCCTGCCGGAGCGCGGCCACATCAGGTGACACCCCGCCGCGCACGGCGGCCACGAACGCCGCGACGGACTGGGCGACCTGGCCCTCGGCGGCCGGCCGTACCTCCGTGCTGTCGCCGCCCCGCTCCAGGCGGAGCGACGGGACGTGGTCCGCGGGTGGCGTGAAGGCAGGCTCGATGGTCAGGCGCCCCCGGCTGCCCGCGTACGTGTACACGCTGCGGTAGAGGGGCGCTTCGCTGAAGGACCGCAGGTCAGGAGCGCTTCGGCGCGGGCTTGAGGATGGCGACGCACTCCACGTGGCGGGTCATCGGAAAAACCTCGGCCGGAACCGCGCCCGAGAAAACGCAGGCCGGACGGGTTTTCCTACCCTCCTGGGAGGCCACGGGCACCGTGAGCGTCAAACGAGCGTCGCGGCCCACGGGATCGACGACACGGCCAGGCAGCCCCCGGCGTCAGAGCGGAAGGTCGTCGGGCAGGACCCGGAACGCCTTGTGCCGGCCCAGCGGGCGCACAGCCCGGAAATCGCGACGGCCGAGCGTGAGGACGGCGTCGGTGTCGTACTCGGCGGCGAGAGCCACATTCACCGCATCTGCGAGGTCCAGGTCCAGGTCGCGATACCGGGCACGCACCGACTGGGCGACACCCAGATGATCTTCCGTGATCTCGGGCAGGGCGACGCGGCCTCGACGCGTCCAATGCCGGATGTCGTCGACCGCGCTGAGCGCCGCTTCACGGCCGAGCTCGCGCGTGGCGACGTGGTCGATCTCCGCGAGCAGCAGTGGGGACATCACCAGGAGTCCCGCGGCCATGATCGCCTCGTTCGACGCGTGATGCTCAGGATGGGCGGAGTCGAGCGCCGCGAGGAGCCCAGAAGTGTCCGCGATGACGATGATCACGCGACGGTCCCGGACCCGGTCTCGCGCCTCACGGCGTCGGCGACGGTGTCACGCACCTCGCTCTTGCCGGGAGTACGACCCGCCCCCCGGAAAGTACGGGAGAAGAGAGGCTCGTCCCAGACACGGTTGGCCATGGCCGCCAGGTGGATGCCCTGGCGGATGATCTCGGCCTCGCTGACGCCGCGCCGCTTCGCGGCCTCCTTGATGATCGCGAGATCTTCCGGATCGGCGTAGACATTGGTTCGCTTCATAGACATGTACCATGAGTAGCACATGTACCACGGTAGCGCACACCTTCTGCGGCCAGCGCCTGTGCACGGCGCGACCGTCGCCGACGACGTCATCTGCTCCCGGTAGGCCAAGAGCCCGGAGTCCGGAGAGCAGGTGCGCCCGAGGAGCCTCTTTTCGTCCCGCACCACACGATGCCGAACGTCAGGAGATGGGGAACCAGGTCGAGAGGCGCTTGGCAATGGCCGGTACATCGATGTTGTCCTGCGCGACGTCCTCGACGAACGGGCCGGCAACGGGGACGGGCGGCGGGACAGTACTGGCGCTGACGCCGTTGAAGCGCAGGAAGACACGCATGGCGAGCCAGGCGGTGCGCTTGTTGCCGTCGATCAGCGCGTGATTGCGGGCGACGGAGTGCAGCAGTGCCGCAGCCTTCTCGTGCAGCGTGGGATACAACTCGGCACCGAACACGTTCGTCCGGGGACGCTCGGTCGCCGACACCAGAAGGCCCAGGTCACGCACACTGTGGTCGGTCCCGTTGACCGCGCGGGCGATGGCCAGGATCTCGTCGGTCTGGACGTAGCGGACGCCGGTCACTTCAAGTAGTCCAGGATCCCTGCATCGCTGTCCATGAGCTCGGCCAAGACGTCGTCGACCTTCAGCTCGGCCCGGTTCTGAGCGTCACGGATGGCCTCAATGGCAAGTTCCTGCTTGCTGCGGCCCTCCCGGCGAGCCCGCTCGGTGAGCTTCGCGTCAAGGTCGTCGGGGAGTCGGAGAGTCATCGCCATACAAGAGATGATACCTGACCGGTATCAAAGTGGTGCGGTCGGGCCGCGTTCTCGGCCTCCAAGGAAAGTGGGGCCGCAATGGTCACTCGCATCGCCTGCGGCGGCGCGGCAGAGACTTCCGCTTCGAGCGTCATCCGAGCGTCACGAATCTCCGAACGACCCTCTGAAGGCGTCGCCGATGCGGGCACCTCGCTCACGAATCCGCAGGTCAGCGAGCTACAAGAGTGATCCGTCCGCTCGAACCCGCTGCACGGAGGGAAACAGGTCGAGCAACCCACCACAGCAACAAAACCGCAGGTCAGGAGTGCTTCGGGGCGGGCTTGAGGACGGCGACGCACTCCACGTGGTGGGTCATCGGGAACAGGTCGAAGGCCCGCAGGAAGTGCGGGACGTAGCCCTCTTCGCGGAAGTAGGCCAGGTCGCGGGCGAGTGCGGCCGGGTCGCAGGCGACGTAGGCGATCCGGCGCGGGCCGAGGGAGGCAACCTGCCGCACCGTCTTGCGCCCGGCGCCGGAGCGTGGCGGATCGAGGACGACGATGTCGGCCTCGGTGATGCCGGTGCGCGGCAGGACCTGCTCGACGTTGCCGCGCTCGACGCGGACACGGTCGAGGTCGGCGAGGTTGTGGCGGGCGTCCTCCACCGCGCGCTTGGAGGACTCGATACCGAGCACCGCGCCCTTTTCCCCGACGCGCTCGGCCAGGGCGCCCGCGAACAGCCCGGCGCCGCAGTACAGGTCGAGGGCCATCTCGCCCTTGCGCGGCGTCAGGCCGGTCATCACCGCCTCGACCAGCAGTTCGGCGGCCTTGGGGTGGACCTGCCAGAAACCGCCCGCGCTGATCCTCCAGGTGCGGCCGATGGCGCGCTCGCGGACGAAGGGGCGGCCGTGCACCCGGTGCACGGCCCGCTCGCCGCCGCGTTCCGCGCCGCGCCCGCGGGGCTCCTCGCCCCGCAGCACCGACACCGGGCGGTCCAGCTCCACCAGGGGCAGGCGTCCGCCGGGACGGGGGGTGAGCTGGATCTGGCGGTCGCCGGAGCCGGTGGCGGCGGTCGCGTCGACGGTGGCGATCCGCGGCCACAGGCGCTTCTCGACACCCAGTTCGCTCACCCCGGGAGCGGCGATCAGACAGCGGTCGATCGGCTGCACCTCGTGGGAGCGGTGGCGCAGCAGCCCTGCGCGGCCCTCGTCGTCCACGCTGTAGTGGACGCGGGTGCGCCAGCCCGGGACCTCGCCCCTGGGCACCTTGTCGCCGGGGGCGGGCTCGACGGTGCCGTCCCAGCCGGCGTCCTCGGCCGTGAACCCCGCCAGCCGCGTCAGCTGCTCGGCGACGACGGATGCCTTCAGCCGCCGCTGGGCTCCGGGGGCGGCGTGCTGCCAGTCGCAGCCGCCGCACAGGCCGGGGCCGGCGAAGGGACAGGGCGCCTCGACGCGGTCCTTGGACGGCTCCAGGATCCCGACGGCGTCGGCGCGCAGGAAGCGGGAGTCCTCCCGGCCCTCGGTCACCTTCGCGACGACCCGCTCGCCGGGCAGGGCGTGGCGCACGAACAGCACCCGCCCCTCCTCGGTGCGGGCGATGCAGTGGCCGCCGTGCGCGACCGGACCGATCTCGACCTCGTACTCCCGGCCCACCAGCGACGGTGCGGTTTCGGGGGACGCGGCGGGGGGTGTTGCGGGGGGCATGGGGAGCGGCTCCAACGGACGGCGGGGCGCATGGACGGCAGTCCTCCAGCCTACCGGTCCGCCCGGGTCACTCCTCCCGCCCGTCGCCCTCTCCCCGGTCCGCGGTCCGGGCGGGCCCGGCGGGGCCGCGGCGCACCGCGCCTGGCGCGCTCCACTCGGAGCGCCTGCGCGCCCTCAGCCGGGCCCGCTCGGAGGACTCCAGCTGGTAGGGCACGGAGGTGACCATCACGCCGGGGGTGAACAGCAGGCGGCCCTTGAGGCGCAGGGCGCTCTGGTTGTGCAGGAGCTGCTCGTACCAGTGGCCGACGACGTATTCGGGGATGTAGACGCTGACCACGGCACGCGGGCTGCTGCGGCGCAGGTCCTTGACGTACTCCACGACCGGCCGGGTGACCTCGCGGTAGGGGGAGTCCAGGGTCTTCAGCGGGATGTCGATGCCGCGCCGGTTCCACTCCTCGAACAGGGCGCGGGTCTCCTCGGGGTCGACGTTGACGCTGAGGGCCTCCAGGACGTCGGAGCGCATCATCTTGGCGTACGCCAGCGCCCGCAGCGTCGGCCGGTGGACCTTGGAGACCAGGACGATGGAGTGCACCCGCGAGGGCCTGGCCATCTCCTCCCGCCCGGCCTCGGCCGGCAGCGCCAGCTCCTCGGAGACCCGGTCGTAGTGGCGGCGGATGACGGTCATCATCGCGTAGAAGAGCGCCATGCCGATGAGGGCGACCCAGGCGCCGTGGCTGAACTTGGTGACCAGCACCACCACCAGGACCAGGCCGGTGAAGAAGGCGCCGAAGGCGTTGATGGCGCGGGAGCGCTTCATCCGGCGGCGGGCGGCGGGTTCGGTCTCCCGGGCGAGGTGGCGGTTCCAGTGCCGGACCATGCCGGTCTGGCTGAAGGTGAAGGAGACGAAGACGCCGACGATGTAGAGCTGGATCAGCCGGGTGGAGTCGGCGTCGTAGGCGTGGACGAGTACGCCCGCGAAGACCGCCAGCAGCACGATGCCGTTGGAGAAGGCCAGCCGGTCGCCGCGGGTGTGCAGCTGGCGGGGCAGGTAGCGGTCCTGGGCGAGGATCGAGCCGAGCACGGGGAAGCCGTTGTAGGCGGTGTTGGCGGCCAGGAAGAGGATGAGCGCGGTGGCCGCGGCGACCAGGAGGAAGGGGAGCGAGCCGTTGCCGAAGACGGCCGCGGAGACCTGGGCGATGACCGGGTCCTGGTGGTAGTCGGGGCCGGCGGGGCGGCCGTCGATGAGGATGTCGGTGGCGGGCGTCTCGGACATCTTCACGCCGGTGGCCAGGGCCAGGGCGACGATGCCGCCGAACATGGCGGCGGCCAGGCCGCCCATCAGCGCCAGGGTGGTCGCGGCGTTGCGGCTCTTGGGACGGCGGAAGGCGGGGACGCCGTTGCTGATGGCACCGACGCCGGTGAGAGCGGCACAGCCGGAGGAGAAGGCCCGCAGGAGCAGGAAGAGCAGGGCGAAGCCGGTCAGTTCCGCGGTTTCGGCGCTGACCTCGTATCCGGCGCTGGGGGCCGACATCTCGTCACCCAGGACCAGGCCGCGGAAGGCGCCCCAGGCGACGGTGCCCAGGACGCAGGCGACGAAGAGGTAGGTGGGGGCGGCGAATATCGTGCCGGACTCGCGCACGCCGCGCAGGTTCAGCACGGTCAGCAGCGCGATGACCGCCACCGCCGTACCGGTCTTGTTCTCGGAGACGAACGGGACGGCCGAGGCGAGGTTCTCCACCCCGGCGGCGACCGACACCGCCACCGTCAGGACGTAGTCCACCAGCAGGGCGCCTGCCACGGCGAGGCCGGCGCGGGGGCCGAGGTTGACGGTGGTGACCTCGTAGTCGCCACCGCCGGAGGGGTAGGCGCGGACGTTCTGCCGGTACGACGCCACCACCACGAACAGGAGCACGACGACGGCGAGGGTGATCCACGGCCCGAAGCGGTAGGCGGAGAACCCGGCGATGGAGAGCACCATCAGGACCTCGCCCGGTGCGTACGCGACCGACGACAGGGGGTCGGAGGCGAAGACCGGAAGGGCGATGCGCTTGGGCAGGAGCGTCTGGGTGAGCCGGTCGCTGCGCAGCGCACTGCCGATCAGGATCCGTTTGGACACGTCGGTCAGCTTGGACACGCAGAGGATCGTAAGCCTCCCCTGGCCGGCCCACCCAACCGCCGTCGGGACCGAGTGCGGCAGGTCACGGCGGGAAGGCGCTTCCCGAGCGGCTCCCCCCGCGAGTTGCGGGAGGGGAAGACGGGGCCAAGCATGGCCGTATGACGGAGAGGACGGGCCGGGAGATGGACGGCGGCGACGGCGGCAGGGACCGCACCGGCGGTACCGGCGGGGACGGGGGCACGGGCGGGGGGGAGGGAGGGCCTGCGGGCCGGCCGCCGCGCTGCCTGGTCACCGGGGCCACCGGCTACATCGGCGGCCGGCTGGTGCCCGAGCTGCTGGCGGCGGGCCACACCGTGCGCTGCCTGGCCCGCACCCCGGCCAAGCTGCGCGACCATCCCTGGGCGGGGCGGGCGGAGGTGGTGCGCGGCGACGTCACCGACGCCGCGTCGGTGCGCGCGGCGATGGAGGGCATGGACGTCGCCTACTACCTGGTGCACTCCATGGGCGGCGGCTCCCGCTTCGAGAGCACCGACCGCGAGGCCGCGCGGATCTTCGGCGAACAGGCGCGGGCGGCCGGGGTGGGCCGGATCGTCTACCTGGGCGGGCTGACCCCGGCCGGTGTGCCCGAGGAGGAGCTCTCCCCGCATCTGCGCTCCCGCGCCGAGGTGGGGCGGCTGCTGCTGGACTCGGGCGTGCCGACGGCCGTGCTGCGGGCGGCGGTGATCATCGGTTCGGGTTCGGCGTCGTTCGAGATGCTGCGCTATCTGACCGAGCGGCTGCCGCTGATGGTCACCCCGAGCTGGGTGCGCACCCGGCTCCAGCCGATCGCGGTGCGCGACGCGCTGCGCTACCTGGTCGGCTGCGCGTCACTGCCGCCCGAGGTGAACCGGGCCTTCGACATCGGAGGCCCGGAGATCCTCACCTACCACGACATGATGCAGCGCTACGCCGCGGTGGCCGGGCTGCCCAGGCGGGTCATCGTCCCGGTGCCGGTGCTCTCCCCCACCCTGTCCAGCCACTGGATCGGTCTGATCACCCCCGTCCCGCGCGCACTGGCCCGGCCGCTGGCGGAGTCGCTGCGGCACGAGGTGGTCTGCGCCGAGCACGACATCGCCCGCCACATCCCCGACCCGCCCGGTGGTCTAAATAGTCTGGACCAGGCGCTGCGGCTGGCGCTGAAGCGGATCAAGAACGCGGAGGTGGCCACCCGGTGGTCCTCGGCGTCCGTCCCCGGCGCGCCCAGCGATCCGCTGCCCACCGACCCGAACTGGACGGGCGGCAGCCTCTACACCGACGAGCGCGAGCGCACCGTCGCCGCCTCGCCTCAGGCGCTGTGGCGGGTGATCGAGGGCATCGGCGGTGAGAACGGCTGGTACTCCGCGCCGCTGGCCTGGGCGGTGCGCGGCTGGCTGGACCGGCTGGTGGGCGGGATCGGACTGCAGCGGGGACGGCGGGACGCCGAGCGGCTGCGGGCGGGCGACTCGCTGGACTTCTGGCGGGTGGAGGAGATCGAGCCGGGGCGGCTGCTGCGGCTGCGGGCGGAGATGCGCCTGCCGGGGCTGGCCTGGCTGGAGCTGAGGGTGGACCGGGGCCCGGACGGGGTAACCGTCTACCGGCAGCGGGCGCTGTTCCACCCGCACGGACTGCTGGGGCAGGCGTACTGGTGGGGCGTTTCGCCGTTCCACGCGGTGGTGTTCGGCGGAATGGCGCGCAACATCGCCTCGGCGGCCGCGGCGGGGGCCGCGGGCGTCGGGCGGCGGCGCGCGGTCACCTCCGGGGCGGGTCCCCCTCCGGGTGGCGGCGCAGCGCGGCCAGCTCCTCGTTCATGGCTGCCAGGAAGCGCACGACGGAGCGGAGCTCGGCGTCGCTGAAGCGCTGCCGCACGGTGTCGGTGGCGTGCGCGAGAGGGCGGAAGTACTCGCGGGCCACCTCCCGGCCCCGGGAGGCGTAGTGGAGGTGGACGATTCTGCGGTCGGCCGAGTCCCGGGTGCGCCGGATGTGGCCCGCGCGCTCCAGGCGGTCCAGGCAGGCGGTGACCGCGCCGGAGGTGAGCTGGAGGCGTTCGCGCAGCAGCCCGGGGGTGACGGGCCCGTCCCGATCGCCGTCCAGGATCTCCACCAGGGCCTGGACGTCGGTGGGGTGCAGGCCGTGGGACTGGGCGAAGTCGTGCGCCATACGGCTGAACTCGCCGTTCATGCGGCGCAGCAGCACGGCGAACGCCTGGAGCCCGGTCGGGCCGCCGGCGGGGTCGGCGGGGAGCTCGGTGGGGCCGCCGGTGGGGTCGTCTGAGTCACGCACTCCCCCACGATATACAGTCTCGATCGTAAAGCTTCTCAACGAGAAAGATTTATGCCCGCGCAGGCGGTGCCCACGTCCTTCGGCTCAGGGGAGTCCATGAAACCCACACCACGTGTCCTCAGGTGGCTGGTGCCCGCCGCACTGATCGTCGTCTGGCTGGCGGTGGGCGGCGCCTTCGGCCCGTACGCCGGGAAGATCAGCGAGGTCTCGACCAACGACCAGGCCTCCTTCCTGCCCGAGAGCGCCGAGTCGACCAGGGTGATCGAGGCGCAGGAGGACTTCCAGACCTCCGAGACCGTGCCCGCCATCGTCGTCTGGGAGGCCGACGACGGCGGCATCGACGCCGGCCAGCGGCAGCAGGCCGAGCAGGCGCTGGCCGAGCTCGCCCGGGCCCCCGGCGTCGCCGGCCGCCCCTCACCCGTGCAGCCCTCCCAGGACGGCGAGGCCCTGCAGGCCGTCCTGCCGCTCTCCTCCGACCTCGACGAGGGGATGGGCGACGTCGTCGACGCCATCCTGGAGACCGCCGGACAGGTGGAGGGCACCGGGGCCTACGTCGCGGGTCCGGCCGCCACCCGGGCCGACCTGTCCGAGGCGTTCGCCGGGATCGACGGGCTGCTGCTGGGCGTGGCGCTCAGCGTGGTTCTGCTGATCCTGTTGCTGGTCTACCGCAGCGTGCTGCTGCCGCTGGCGATCATCCTCGGCTCGGTCTTCGCCCTCTCACTGGCCACCGCGATCGTCTACCTCCTGGCCGAACGGGACGTCGTACGGGTGGACGGCCAGGTGCAGGGCATCCTGTTCATCCTGGTCATCGGCGCCGCCACCGACTACGGGCTGCTGCTGTCGGCCCGCTTCCGCGAGGAACTCGCCCACCGCGGCGACCGCCTGGGCGCCGCGCGGACCGCGCTGCGCCGCTCCCTGGGAGCCATCGTCGCCAGCGGCTCCACCGTCGCCCTGGGCCTGCTGGCCCTGCTGCTGAGCGATCTGCGCAACAACCAGGCCCTGGGCCCGGTCGGCGCCATCGGCATCGCCTGCGCGATGCTCAGCGCCCTGACCTTCCTGCCCGCGGTGCTGGCGGTGCTCGGCCGGTCCGCGTACTGGCCCGCCCGCCCCAAGCCGCCCGCGGACCCCTCCGACCCGTCGGCCGCCCGGGGTGTGTGGGGCCGGGTGGCGGCTCTGGTGGACCGCTCTCCGCGCCGGGTGTGGGCGGTGTCGCTGGCGGGCCTGGCCATCGCCGCGGCGTTCTTCCCGACCCTGTCGTCCACCGGCGTGCCGACCAAGGAGATCTTCGTCGGCGGGGCCCAGTCCGTCACCGCCCAGGAGAAGCTCGACGAGCACTTCCCCGGCGGTTCCGGCAACCCCGCCGTGATCATCGCGGACGCCGGCCGGGTGCGGGAGGTCACCGCCGCCGCGCAGGACACCGAGGGCGTGGTCTCGGCCGCCCCGGTCACCTCCTCGGGCCGCCCCGGCGAAGGCGAGCCGCTGGTCGTCGACGGCCGGGTGAGCGTCCAGGCCACCCTGTCGGCCGGAGCCGACTCCGACGCGGCCCTGAACACCGTCGAGCGGCTGCGGGAGCGGGTGCACGCCGTGGACGGCGCCGACGCCCTGGTCGGCGGCTACACCGCCCAGCAGCTCGACACCCGTGAGACCGCCCGCGAGGACCGCGCGCTGATCATCCCCGTCGTCCTGGTGATCATCCTGGTCATCCTGATCGGACTGCTGCGGTCGGTGGTGATGCCCGTGCTGCTGGTGGCGACCGTGGCCCTGAACTTCCTGGCCACCCTGGGCATCGCCGCCCTGGTCTTCGAGGGCCTCCTCGGCTACAGCGGCACCGACCCCTCCATCCCGCTGTACGGATTCGTGTTCCTGGTCGCCCTCGGGGTCGACTACAACATCTTCCTGATGACCCGGGTCCGCGAGGAGACCCTGCTGCACGGCAACCGGATGGGCGTGCTCAAGGGCCTGACCGCCACCGGAGGCGTGATCACCTCGGCCGGGGTGGTGCTGGCCGCCACCTTCGCGGCGCTGGTGGTGATCCCGCTGTCCTTCCTGGTGCAGATCGCCTTCATCGTCGCCTTCGGCGTACTCATGGACACCGTTCTCGTACGTTCCCTGCTCGTCCCGGCCCTCGCCAGGGACATCGGCCCGGCGGTGTGGTGGCCCAGCGCGCTCGGCCGCCGCGACGAGACGGTGACACCGCCCGGAGGGGACCGGGAGGGGCGCCCCGCGCCGGACGCCGGGTAGCGTTACGGCGCAGAACGGATCGGCAGGTGCCCCGGTCGGGGCGGGAAGGACGACGCACGATGCGGGCCCGGGTCGTCACGGCACAGGAAGGCACGGGGTAGCGGCCTCATGCACATCGTCATCATGGGCTGCGGGCGCGTGGGCGCCGCGCTCGCACGCACCCTGGAGCAGCGGGGTCACACGGTTGCGATCATCGACCGGGACGAGACGGCCTTCCGCCGCCTGGGATCATCCTTCGGCGGACGCCGGGTGGAGGGGATCGGCTTCGACCGCGACACCCTGCGCGAGGCCGGCATAGAGGAGGCCGGGGCGTTCGCCGCCGTCAGCAGCGGCGACAACTCCAACATCATCGCGGCCCGCGTGGCCCGCGAGATGTTCGGCGTGGAGAACGTGGCCGCCCGCATCTACGACCCCCGCCGTGCCGAGGTCTACCAGCGGCTGGGGATTCCGACCGTCGCCACGGTCCGCTGGACGGCCGACCAGATGCTGCGGCGGCTCCTGCCCTCGGGGGCGGAGCCGCTGTGGCTGGACCCGACCGGCGGTGTCCAGCTCGCCGAGGTGCACGCCTCCACCGCCTGGGTCGGGCACCGGGTGAGCCGCCTCCAGCAGGAGACGGGCACCCGGGTCGCCTTCATCACCAGGCTGGGCGAGGCGATGCTGCCCACCTCCGGCACGGTGATCCAGGAGGGCGATCTGGTGCATGTGATGATGCGCTGCGACCGGGTCGGCGACGTGGAGGCCGCGTTCTCGCGGGGTCCCGAGGGAGAGACACGATGAGGGTCGCGATCGCCGGGGCCGGCGCGGTGGGCCGTTCCATCGCCGGGGAACTGCTGGAGAACGGCCACGAGGTGCTGCTGATCGACAAGGCGCCCGGCGCCATCTCGGTGGAGCAGGTACCGCAGGCCGAGTGGCTGCTGGCCGACGCCTGCGAGATCACCTCGCTGGACGAGGCCGCGCTCCAGCGCTGCAACGTCGTGATCGCCGCGACGGGCGACGACAAGGTCAATCTCGTGGTCTCCCTGCTGGCCAAGACGGAGTACGCCGTGCCGAGGGTCGTGGCCCGGGTGAACCACCCCAAGAACGAGTGGCTGTTCAACGAGTCCTGGGGGATCGACGTGGCCGTCTCGACCCCGCGGCTGATGTCCGCGCTGGTCGAGGAGGCCGTCAGCGTCGGCGACCTGGTGCGGCTGCTGCGTTTCAGCCAGGGCGACGCCAACCTGGTCGAGCTGACCCTGCCCCCCGAGTCGGCGCTGGCCGGCACGCGGGTGGGCGACGTGCGGTGGCCCGAGGACACCGCACTGGTGACGATAATCCGCGGCAGCAGGGTCCTCACCCCGGGTCCCGAGGACTCCCTGGAGCCGGGCGACGAGCTGCTGTTCGTCGCCGCCCAGTCCCGCGAGGAGCAGTTGGAGGAGCTGCTGTCGGCGCGGCGGGAGACGGGAGGGGGGCCGGAGGACGGAGCCTGAGGGGCGGCGGACCCCGCCGCCCTCGCCGTACGGCCGCCCCGGGGCCGTGAAGGGCTCAGGAGTCCGTCCGCGCCTCGCCCGCCACGCGCTCGCGTTCCCGCTCCTTCTTCCGTTCCGCCTCCGCGGCCTCCTCCGCCTCCAGCTCCGCGATCACGTCGATCGGCGGCGGGGCCTTGGCCAGGAAGACGTAGGTCAGGTAGACGCACAGCAGCAGCGGCGGGATACCGAGCGCCACCTTCACCCAGCCGAGCTGGGTGGCGTCGCCCCAGAAGTAGATCGGGAAGAGGATGGCCGACTTGGCGAGCAGGACGATGCCCCAGGCCCAGGTCGCCTTCGTGTAGGCCGCCAGGCGCCCGGGGTTGCGGGTGCGCCAGGAGAGGTTCTCGCGCATCAGCGGCCCGAGCAGCACCCCGATCAGCGGGAAGCGCACCATCGCCGAGAGGCAGTAGGCGACCGCCAGCCCCAGGGTGTAGAGCATCCCCGGCAGGTAGAAGTTCTTGGCGTCGCCCGACATCATCGCGAAGACCGCGCCGATCCCGACCCCGAAGACGCCGCTGAAGGCGTGCTTGAGGGTCTCGCGCCGCGCCAGGCGGGCCAGCGCGAGCAGGACGCTCAGCCCCAGGGCGGCGACGGCCGCGAGGTGGATGTCCCGCCTGATCGTGTAGACCAGCACGAAGACCAGCCCGGGCACGGTGGTGTCCACCATGCCGCGCACTCCGCCGAACGCCTCCATCAGCGCCTTGTCCGTGACCGTCGGACCGGGCGCGCCGGCCTCGGGCCCGGGCCCGTCCGCGCCGGCGGCCGGCTTGTCGAGAGAGGTCACCCGCTACTCCTGTCCGCTGTCCCGTCCGATGGGTCGCAGCTCGTACTTGGGGTTGAACAGCACCGGGCGGCCGCGGTTCATCGCGATCCGCCCGTGGGCGATCAGCCTGCGGCCCGGTTCTATGCCCGCGATGGACCGGCGGCCGAGCCACACGACGTCCAGCGGGGCGGATCCGTCGAACAGCTCCGCCTCCAGCGCGGGCACGCCCGCCCTGGGGCGCTGCGTCACCGTGCGCAGCGTACCGGTCACCGTGACGATCTGCCGGTCGCCGCAGTCGCAGATGCGTGTGCAGCCGCTCTCCTCGGTGTCCTGCCTCAGTTCGGCGGAGAGCAGGTCCTCCTGGGAGGAGGCCAGACGCCCGAGGAGGCGCCGCAGCCGACCGCCCTGCCTCTCGAGTCGGGTAACGCCACTCATACCGCCAGCCTACCCGCGCCCGTCACCCCCCGTAATGCCCCCGAGGGCCCCGGAACCGGATGTGACCGAAGGCTCCCCCCTCCCCCCGCGTCCCCCACGTACCCCGCATCCGTCGGGCCTCCCGGCACACCGGCGGCCCCGGGCTCACGGATCACGGCCGGGCCTGCAGTGGACGGAGTTCCGGGCCGGTCTCGCGCAGCCGCCCGTCGCGCAGCTCCAGGACGCGGTCGCAGCGGGACAGCAGCCAGGGGTCGCCGGTGGCGACCAGCGCGGTGGCGTCACGGGCGCGGACGGCGGTGTGCAACAGCTCCAGCACCCCGGCCGCCTCGCCGGGGCCGAGCAGCGCGGTGGGCTCGTCGGCGACCAGCAGCGCCGGCCGGATGGCCAGTGCGCGGGCGACGGCGACGCGCTGGCGCTGGGCACCGTCGATCTCGTCGGGCCGCCGCCCGGCCAGCTCGGCGAGTGATGCCTCGGCCAGCAGCCGGGAGACGCGCTCGTCGCGCTCGCGCGCGGGGATGTTGCGCAGCCGCAGCGGAACGCCGATGTTCTCGGCGACGGTGAGGACCGGCAGCAGCCCCGGCGAGGGGAAGACGATGCCGATGCGGTCGCGGCGCAGCCTCAGCCGCTCCTGCTCCCCCATGCCGTCCAGTCGCACCCCGTCGACGGTGATCCGTCCGGAGACGGGCGCGCCGAGTCCGCCGACCAGGCCCAGGAGGGTCGTCCGGCCCGCACCGGGGAGGCCGGTGACGGCGACGAGTTCGCCGCGCCGGACGGTGAGCGACAGGCCGCGCAGCACGGGGGACGCGGCGGGCCCGTGGGAGTGGTGCAGGTCCTCGACGACGACCACGGCGCCCATACGGCCTCCCCTTCCGGACGGTGCCGGACGGTGCCGAGCCTAGCGCCCCCGGGGGCCGTCGCGGCAGGACGGAGCTCCGCTACTTCTCCCAGACGGTGACGTCCGCCGCGTGGCCGGTCCCGCTCCTCACGCCCAGCCGGACGAAGGCGATCCGGCCCTCGTCGGTGCGCGCGCAGAAGGAGGTGCCCTCGCCGCTCCACTCCACGGGGGACCCCTGGACGGCGAACCTGGCGAGATGGTCCTCGCACTGCCCCCGGCCGGGCGTCCCCTCCTGCCTCCACTCCGCCGTCGTCACCATCGGGGCGACGCCGCCCATGGATATGGCGTAGAAGTACAGGTCGGTACCGGTGTGCGTCACGGAGCCCGCCGACGGGGGCCTTCCCGGCGGCTCATGGTCCAGGTCGAAGCCGTCGCCGATCAGGACGTCCCCCGAGAAGCGGACGGTCCCGGGCGCCGCCTCGGATCCACCGCCGTCCCCCTTGCCGCCGAGAGCCCCGGGCAGGCCGCCCGGTACGTCCTCCCGCGCCTCCCCGGAGCTCCCGCCGCCGAGGACGTTGCGCCCGTTGTCGTCACCGCAGATGGCCGAGTCGCTGCAACTGGTGCAGCCGGCCAGGACCAGGCAGAACGGCAGCAGGCAGGCCGCGGCGAGTCCGGTCCGCGGCATGGCCCGGGGTCTCACTCGCCCTGGCCGGGTACGCCGACCCGGTTGCCGTCGTTGCCGTCGCCGCAGACCGCTCCGCCGCTGCAGTTGTTGCTGCTGCCGCCGACGGTCTGCTGGACGGTGAAGATCCCCACGATCGCCAGCGCCACCGTTCCGGCGACCCCGACGACGTACATCCTTGACTTCCTCCCCCTCCTGAAGGAGGGGGATTCCTACGGCTCGCGCCGTGGGGTTTTCTGCTTCATCACCGACTGCCCGCCCGGAGTGCTCCGTTGAGGTCTTACACCAGCTCCACAGACAGACGCCGTCAGCCCGACGGCCAGGATGTTCTTCGCCGCGTTCACGTCCCGGTCGTGGGTCGTCCCGCAGTCGCACGTC
>NZ_JBXUOY010000048.1:0-26087 GCF_057196705.1 Streptomyces sp. ATLC9
GTGGAGTTCTCCGGGTGGCGCACGGCCTGACGGGCCCGGGGCTCGCCGGCCGCGCGCCCCCACCGGCCCCCACCGGCCCCCACCGGCCGTCTCCGCGCCCGGGCGGGACGGCCGGCGGTGCGCGGCGATCGCTAGGGTGTTCCCATGACCACCGGGGTACGCCGCAGGATGGGTGTCGAGGAGCGTCGGCAGCAACTGATCGACGTCGCGCTGAGGTTATTCAGCGACCGTCCGCCCGAGGAGGTGTCCATCGACGACATCGCCACCGCGGCGGGGATATCCAGGCCGCTGGTCTACCACTACTTCCCGGGCAAGTACAGTCTCTACGAGGCGGCGGTGCGGCGGGCGGCCGACGAGCTGTCCGCCCGTTTCCACGTACCGTACGAGGGCCCGTTCAGCCTGCGGCTGCTGCTGGTGATGGGGCGTTACTTCGACTTCGCCGAGGAGCACGCGCCGGGCTTCTCCGCGCTGCTGCGCGGCGGTTCGGTGCGCAGCGAGGCCGTGGTCGAGGAGGTTCGGCAGACCGCCTACGAACAGCTCCTGGCTCATCTGGGACTCACCGACCCCGGGCCCCGGATGTCCCTGGTGCTCCGCACCTGGGTCGGTGTCGCCGAGACCACGGCGCTCGGCTGGCTGGCCGACCGCTCGATACCGCGCCGGGAGCTGGAGCGGCAGCTCGTCCACGACCTGCTGGCGCTGGCCGCGGTGACGGCCGCGTTCGACGAGGAGACGGCCGAGGTGCTCCGGCGCGTCGTGGAACAGGAGCCCGCCGACGGTCCGTTCGCGGAGCTGGTGGCCCGGCTGCTGGCACTCGTTCCCGGAAGGGCCGGCGGCGGGTAGTTTCGGTGCCGTGACTCATGTGACCCGTGGACCGGGCGCCATGGCGCGGCGCCTGCGCTCGCTCGCGGCCTCGGCGGCGCTGCCGCCGGGCAGGCTGGTCGACCGTACGGTGCTCGGTCCGCTGCCCGAGCCGTTGCTGTGGCGCGCCGACGAGCCCGCCGGGCCGGACTGCTGGGAGCGGATGCTGCCGCTCCGGGACGCCACCGGGCTGTGGCCCGTACTGCTGGGTGTTCATGTCCGCGGCACCACCGTGGAGGACGATCTGCTGCCCCCGCCGCGGGGCGGGGACGGGCGCGGCGGGGCGGCCGCCGCCGGTGTGCTGGCCGCCTGGTGGAGACAGCACGCCGCCCGGGAGCCGGGTGGCCGCAAGGCCGGGGAGACACCGGCGCTGCGGCCGTACGGCAGGCGCCCGCCCGAACTCGCACGTCCCTCGCCCGCGGGAGGCGATCCGGACGCGGCGGCGGCCGGGGTGGCCCGCGCGCTGGTGTCGGGCGGCACTCTGCGGCGCCCGCGGGTGGCTCTGGTCCCGGCGGCGCGGAGCGCGGACATACCCGCCGTCATCGGCTGGTCGGGCACCCTGGCCTCCGGCGAGGAGTTCGAGGAGTACGGTGCGGTGCTGCGCTCCTGGGAGGAGCGTTTCGGCACCCGGGTGGTGGCGCTGGAGCCGGACGTGCTGCACCTGTCGGTGCCGGACCCGCCGCGCACCGCGGCCCAGGCCCTTCCGGTGGCGGCCGAGCACTACGCGTTCTGCCCCTCGGTGGTGCGGCAGGGCGCCGGATCGATCTCACGCTACGCGGACAAGTGGCTGGCCGGCCGGAACCTGTGGTCCTTCTGGTGGGACTGAGCACCGGCCGGTACGGCCGGCGGGGGG
Source organism: Streptomyces sp. ATLC9 (assembly GCF_057196705.1). Classification (NCBI taxonomy): domain Bacteria; kingdom Bacillati; phylum Actinomycetota; class Actinomycetes; order Kitasatosporales; family Streptomycetaceae; genus Streptomyces; species Streptomyces sp. ATLC9. Next base: position 1,712 of record NZ_JBXUOY010000048.1, read on the forward strand.
CGGCGGGCGGGACGCGTCTCGGGGCGGGGCCGTCCGTCGCCGGCCCCGCCCCGGTGCCCTTCCTCCTCTACCGCCCCGCGCCGGTCACCGCGCGGCGAACACCGCCACCGTGCGCGGCGGCACCGTGAAGGCGCCCTTCCCGCCGTCGAAGGCGGCGCGCCTGACCACGGCGTCGGAGCCCTTCGCCTGCACCGGGTGCAGGTCGTAGGAGGCGCCGGCGAGCGAGGAGACGGTCTGCGTCCGCCGCTCGGGGGTGGCGTTGAGGACGACCACCAGGTCGCGGTCGCCGTCCGCCAGGCGCATGGTGATCACACCCGGGGTCTCCTCCCTCCCCGACAGCGGGAAGGACAGCGTCCGCTGGACCCCGGCCGCCGTGGACTGGCTGAAGACCTCCTCCGTGGAGCGGATCTCCAGCAGGTCGCGGTAGGCGGCGGAGGCGCCCTCGATCTCCCCGCAGGACGGGGAGAGGCCGGCCAGGGTCAGCAGCGGCTTCGCGTACGGCCACTTGTCCTCGTTGTCCCAGGCCGGGGGCAGCCCGCGGCCGAAGCCGTTGCCGGCCTCGCAGTTCCAGTGGACGGCGTTGTACCAGTCGCCGGAGTCGTAGGAGTTGCGGTCCAGCGACTTCGAGCGCAGCAGGTCGCTGCCCGCCTGGCTGAGGGCCGGGCCCTGGGAGAGGGCGGCGGTGGCCATGGCGATCACCTGCATGCGGGCCCGGTCGGCGGCCGGGGTGTCCTGGGGCAGCTTGAAGGCCAGGGCGTCGTAGAGGGTCTCGTTGTCGTGGGCGTCGGCGTAGGCGAGCGCCTCGCCGGGGGCGCCGGCGTATCCGGCCGGTGAACCGTTGTAGTCGACCTGCGAGCCGGTGACCCGCTTGCCGGATGTGTCGGTGAAGGCGTAGTCGGCGAGATTGCCGGAGAGCCCGACCTTGATCAGGTCCTGGTAGTGCAGCAGCCGCTGCCTCTGCTCGGCCCGGCTGCCGTTGGCCTCCGAGGAGTTGGGGTCGGTGTACAGGCCGCTGGCGAAGCCCTGGACGCCGGGGTCGGCGTCGAAGGGGCCGCCGCCGCGCACCGCGTCGCGGGCCCGGTCGGAGAAGGTGGCGATGCCGGTGCCGGCCATGTTCTTCTGCGTGGCCTGGACGAAGCGTGCGTCGTCGGCGACCTCCCCGAAGTTCCAGCCCTCGCCGTAGAGGACGATGCTCCTGCCGTCGACGCCGTCCTTCTCCACGGTGAGGGCGTCCAGCGCCTCGCGGACGGCCAGGATGTTGGCCTTGGGGTGGTGGCCCATCAGGTCGAAGCGGAAGCCGTCCACCTTGTACTGCCTGGCCCAGGTGACGACGGAGTCGACCGTGAGCTTGCCCATCATGGTGTGCTCGGGCGCGGTGTTGGCGCAGCAGGTGGAGGTGGCCACCGTGCCGTCGGCCAGCAGGCGGTGGTAGTAGCCGGGCACGACGCGGTCCAGGACGGACTGCTCGTCCTGCCCGGCGGCCATGGTGTGGTTGTAGACCACGTCCAGCACGACCCGCAGTCCGGCCTCGTTGAGGCCCCTGACCATCTCGCGGTACTCGACGGTGCGGGTGGTGCCGTCGGCGTCGGTGGCGTACGAGCCCTCGGGCACGGTGTAGTGCAGCGGGTCGTAGCCCCAGTTGTAGGCGTCCTCGCCGCGGACCTTCCCGACGCACTCCTGCTGCTCGCCGGAGTTGGCGGGCAGGGCCGCCAGGTCGCAGGCGGGCTCGGCCCTCCCGGCGGCGCGCTCGGGGATGGAGGCGATGTCGTACGAGGGCAGCAGGTGGACGTGGGAGGTGCCCGCGTCCGCCAGCTTCTTCAGGTGCTTCATGCCGTCGGTCGAGCCCTCGGTGAAGGCCAGGTAGCCGCCGCGGTGCTTCTCGCTCACCGTGGGGTCGGCGACGGAGAAGTCGCGGATGTGCAGCTCCTGGATCTGCGCGTCGCGCAGCGGTGTCGGGGCCGGTTTGTCCAGCTTCTTCCAGCCCCGGGGGGCCAGCTTCGGGTCGGACAGGTCGACCACCAGGCTCTTCTTCGAGTCGGTGGTCAGGGCGGTGGAGTAGGGGTCGGTGACCTTGTTGGTGACCACCTTGCCCGCCGAGGGCGCCCAGACCGTCACGTGGTAGCGGTACGGCTCGCCCGCCCAGCTCCGGTTGCCGCGCGCGCTCCACACGCCGGTGGCGGCGTCGCGGCGCATCCGCACGGTGCGGCCGCCCAGTTCGAGGGAGACCTTCCGCGCGGTGGGCGCCCACACCGACAGGGTGGGGCGTCCCCTGTGGTCGAAGACCGGGCCGAGCTCGGCCCCGGCCGCCTTCTTGCCGTAGAGGTCGTCCAGCACGCCGGGGATCTGCACTCCGGTCGCCGCCAGCAGCGCGCCCGCGGCGTTGCGCTGGGTGGCGACGACCTGGCCGCGCAGGGCGGTGCGCACCCGGTCGCGGTCGCGGGGATCGACGCGGAAGGCCGGGTAGTCCTTCAGGTGCGGGTACTTCTTCCTCTGCGCGTCGCTCAGCCCGCCGGGCACGGGGATCAGCCGCAGCCAGCGGCCCTCGTGGTTCAGGGCGCCGTCCTCGACCGCGATGGTGCCGCGGGCGTCGTAGACCAGCTGCTGGCCGGTGGCGCCGGTGGCCTCGACCTTCCAGGCGACGGTGTCCCGGTCGATCCACTGGGCCTCGGACCTGCCCAGGTCCAGGTCGGGTGCGCTGCCGGTGGTGGGCAGCAGGTAGCCGGGGGTGGCGGACAGCTTCCAGACCTCGCGGCCGTGGGTGGCGAAGTCCAGCGACTGGTCGGCGTTCTCGTCCTTGGTGTCGCCCTTGTGGATGATGTAGCTCAGCGAGGTCGCGCCCTCGGCGAGCGGCACCTCGAAGGTGACGCCGAAGGCGTCCTCCCCCGTCGGCGTCAGCGGCTCGGCCCAGTCGGTGGGCTCGGCGGCGCCGGTCCAGGTGTGCAGGCCCCAGCCGTCGTAGTCGCCGTCCGCGCGGTGGTAGTGCAGGACGGCCTTCTTCCCGTCCTGCGGCGGGTAGACGCCCTCGGGCCGCTCGGACAGCGTCTCGTCGCTGCCCTGCTCGACCCACACCTCGCCGGACCTGGCCAGGTCGATGGTGCGCTCGGGTCCGTCCGCCGTCCCGTCCCTGGTGATGGTGAACGTGACCTCGCCCTCGCCGTCGGCCGGCTTGACCCAGGCGAAGGCGCCGTAGGCGTCGCGGCCGGTGAAGTCGGCGGTGCGGTCGCCGGCGACCAGTTTCCAGCCGCCGTAGTCGCCGTCCGTGCGCTGGTAGTGGACGACGGCCCAGTCCCGCTCGACGGCCGGGGGCTTCTCGGGGAGCGGTGCCTGGCCGGCGGCCGAGGAGGCGGTGTCGGAGGCGGTGCGGCCCCTGGCGTCGACCACGACGGCCTTGTAGCGCAGTGGTGTTCCGGCCCTCACGTCCCGGCCGATGTGCTGGGTGACCTTGTAGGGGGCGTGGTCGGCGGTGCCGAGGGTGTGCCACTTCCCGTCGCCCGTCCGGGCGGCGAAGACGACGCGGTTCAGCCCGCCGCCGTCTCCTCCCCCGACGTTCGCGGTGATCTCGACGGTGCCGGTGGCGCCCGCGGCGGGGGCCTCCAGCTCGACGGTGGGCGCGGCGGCGGGTGCGGGCAGCGGCCTGGCCGCCTTGAACACCGCGGTGGACAGGGCCGGGACGGTGACGGTCAGCTTCGCGTCCGAACCGGTGCGCACGGTGGCGCCACCGCCGTGGATCTGCCGGAACGCGGTGTCCGGCGAGCCGGTGGGGATCTCGACCGTGCGGGCCCTGTCGTCGTTGTTGGCGGCGACGAGGTACTCGGTGCGCCGCTCGGCGTCGGTGCGGGTGAAGGCGTACACGCCGGGTCCGTCGCCGCTGTGCGCGTACCGCTCGGTCTGGACTCCGTCGCGCAGGGCGGGGTGCTTCCGGGTCAGCTTCGACAGGGCGGCGATGGAGCGGTAGAGGGGGTGGGAGGTGTCGTAGGCGTCCTCGGCGTGGGTGCGGTCGGTGCCGATCCGGTCGTTGTCCTCCTCGTCCAGGTAGGCGGGCACCTCGGAGGCGAAGAGTGTCTGGCGGGCGTCCTGGTCGCCGCCGGCGCCGGTGAAGCCCTGCTCGTCGCCGTAGTAGATCACCGGGTTGCCGCGGCTGAGGAACATCAGCTCGTTGGCGAGCTCCGCCCGCCTGAGCAGTTCGGCGTCATCGGCGCCGGGGTTGTCCTGGCGCAGGAAGGTCCCGATGCGGCCCATGTCGTGGTTGCCGGTGAAGGTGACCTGCTCGTAGGCGTTGGAGCGGCCGGTGGTGTAGCGGTAGTCCTGGGCGAACAGGTCCGACAGCCTGGCCGCCGGCCCGCCCTGGGAAGCGTAGGAGCGGGCCGCCTCCTGGAAACCGAAGTCGAGGGTGGCGTCCAGCTTGCCGCGGGTGACGTAGGGGGCCATCCGGGCGGGGTCGGAGGAGTAGACCTCGCCGAACATGAAGAAGTCCTCGCGGCCCTTCTTCGCGGCGTAGGCGTCCAGGGCGGTGGCCCACTGGGTCCAGAACTCCATGTTGACGTGCTTGACCGTGTCGATGCGGAAGCCGTCGATCCGGAAGTCCCTCACCCACCGCTGGTAGATCTTCTTCATGCCCTCGACGACCTCGGGACGCTCGGTCCACAGGTCGTCCAGGCCGTGGAAGTCGCCGTACTGCGAGCTCTCCCCGGCGAAGGTGGAGTCGCCCCGGTTGTGGTACATCTCCGGGTCGTTGAGCCAGCCGGGGACCTTCAGGTCCTTCTCGGCGGCGGGAACGACCGGGGTGCGGGGGAAGGAGCCGCGGTCGGTCCCGGGGAACCTCCCCCCGGCGGCGTGGTCGGCGTCGTCGAAGGGCCTGCCGTCCCCGGTGAGGTAGGGGAAGGCGCCCTTGGACAGGTAGGAGTAGGACTTCTCCTCGTAGTTCACCACGTCGGCGGTGTGGTTGGTGATGACGTCGAAGAAGACCTTCATGCCCTTGCCGTGGGCGGCGTCGATCAGCTTCCGCAGGTCGTCGTTGGTGCCGAAGTGCGGGTCCACCTGGGTGAAGTCGGTGATCCAGTAGCCGTGGTAGCCGGCGGAGGTGTTCTCCCCCTCGCCCTGGACCGGCTTGTTCTTGAAGATGGGCGCCATCCAGATGGCGGTGGTGCCCAGGCCCTTGATGTAGTCGAGCTTCCTCGTCAGGCCCTTGAGGTCGCCGCCCTGGTAGAAGCCCTTGTGGGTGGGGTCGTAGCCGGTGGTCAGACGGTCGCCCTTCAGCCCGCCGCGGTCGTTGGAGCGGTCTCCGTTGGCGAAGCGGTCGGGCAGGACGAAGTAGAACTGCTCCCGCGTCAGGTCGTGCCGGGTGGGTTCGGCGGCCAGTTTCGCGTCGGACGGCGGTGGTGGTGCGGCCTTGGCGGGGGCCGCCGCGGTGATGAGCGTCGCCAGGAGCGCGGCCGCGCTGCTCGCGGCCGCTCCTCTGCGCGCCAGGGGACCTGTCACGGGTCGCTCTCCTCGGGTGCGGTGGTCTGTACGTGGTGCGCGGGGGGACCTGTGGGGGGTCCGGGGCCGCCCGGCCCTGCGCCGGGGGAGCGGGCAGGGCCGGGCGGCTCTCGGAGCGGTCACGTGCGGCGCCGGGGCACCGGACGTGCTAGCAGCGGGAGCCGCTGCGCAGGGCTATGGCGGTGCCCGGGTTGAGGGTGGCGGTGAACTGGCCGGAGCCGTTCACCGAGACCCTGGCACCGTTCTGGATGTTGCAGTAGCTGCCGGAGGGCAGCGCGGTCTGGAAGGTGCGGGAGATCGGGTGGGACTCGTGGTTGATGGCGACGTAGGCCTTGCTGCCGCGCCCGAAGGCGATGGCGTCGTTGCCGTTGTCCCACCAGTTGACGACGCCCTGGCCGCGCGCCTCGTTGCGGAAGGCGACCATGGAGGAGATCTCGCGCCAGGCGTGCTGGCACTTCCAGCCGTCCTGCCAGCAGGCGTTCACGTGACCGCCGTTGGGCGGGCCGGCGTCGTAGTTGCTCCACTCGTAACCGGAGTGGACGTCAGGGGCACCGTACGGCCAGGCCAGCATGAAGACGTTGGCCAGGGTGTAGGCGGAACCGTTCTTGTAGTTGAGGGTGTCGCCGCCGCGCTCGGTGTCGTGGTTGTCCACGAAGACACCGGACTTGCCGGAGTTCATGTAGCCCCAGCCCTCGCCGTAGTTCCTGAGGTAGGCGAGCTTCTCGTTGGTGAAGACCCGCTTGAGGTCCCGGGCGTAGCGGAACTCCTGCACATCGCCGTTGTCGAGGTACTCGGTGGGCGAGACGGCCTCGCCGGCGCCGTAGATGGCCTCCTGTTTCCAGTAGACGCTCGGATTGTTCAGCCGGGACTTGATGGCCGCCAGGTCGCCGGCGGGCATGTGCTTGGCCGCGTCGATCCGGAAGCCGTCCACGCCGAGCGAGAGCAGGTCGTTCATGTAGGCCGCGATCCTGTCGCGGACGTAGGACTCGCCGGTGTCGAGGTCGGCCAGGCCCACGAGCTCGCAGTTCTGGACGTTGTACCGGTCCTGGTAGTTGGTGATCTGGGACCGGCAGTCGTCCATGTCGGCACCGCTGTAGATGCCGGGGTAGTTGTACTTGGTGTACGACGAGCCGCCGGTACCGGTGCCGTTGCCCGCCGACATGTGGTTGATCACCGTGTCGACGACGACCTTCACACCGGCACTGTGGCAGGTGTTGACCATGTTCTGGAACTGCGAGCGGTTGCCGAGGCGTCCTGCGATCCTGTAGCTGACCGGCTGGTAGGAGGTCCACCACTGGCTGCCCTGGATGTGCTCCTGGGGCGGGGAGACCTGGACGAAGCCGTAGCCGGCCGGGCCGAGCCTGCTGGTGCACTCTCGGGCGATCGAGTCGAACTTCCACTCGAAGAGAACGGCGGTGACGTCCTTGGTTCCGGGCGGGGCCGCCTGCGCCGGTCCGGGAACGGCGATGAGGGAGCCTGCCATGCCCGCGACAAGCGCGAGTGCGGCGGCTGCGGATCTCCTGGCCACGTTTCCTCCTGTGGGGGAAGCAGATGCGAGTGCCTGCCTGGGGGCAACGCGCCGCGCCCGTGAGGCGATGGAGCAGTGAATGCTCTTGCTGCAAGAAGACTGAAAGCGCCTGAAAGTCTTCGCGCAGGAGACCGTAGACGCACCCTGGGTGACCGTCAAGGCTTTGGACATCTCCGGGAAACACAGCCGTCCCTCCTGCGCAATCTCTTTCGCAAGAGGTTTCACGGTGCTACGTTCGACCACACTCCCGGTCCGGCCGGCCGGGGGACCAGGCACATGGCCCCCACGCGCCCGGCCGGCCGGGCCGGGGTGCGCGTCCCGGCTGCGGCGCGGTGGTCCGCGCAACGCACTCCGGGCGCCGGCGGGCATCCGGCAGCGGGCCGTCAGGTCGCACCGCCGGGTGCCCGCCGGCGCCCGGCGGTACGTGTCGGGTTCCGCGCCCGCCCCTACTCCTGCTGCGCCGGCGGGGCCGTCGAGCCGCGCACCACCAGCTCGGGCTGGAAGACGAACTCCGAGTGCTGGACGGGATTCCCCCCGATCTCCTCCAGCAGGGCGTTCACCGCCGCGCTCGCCATGGCCTTGACCGGCTGGCGCACGGTCGTCAGCGGCGGATCGGTGAAGGCGATCAGCTCGGAGTCGTCGAAGCCGACCACCGACAGCTCGCGCGGGACCTCCAGCCCGCGCTGCCGGGCCGCCCGCACCACGCCCAGCGCCATCAGATCGCTGCCGCAGACCACCCCCGTGCAGCCGGCGCTGATCAGCGCGCCCGCCGCGGCGTGGCCGCCCTCCAGGGTGAACAGTGTGTGCTGGACCTGTTCGCGCACCCGCGCCGCGGGCACGCCCTGCTCGATCAGCGCCGCCGTGAACCCCTCCGCCTTCCGCCGCACGGGGACGTACCGGACGGGGCCGACCGCCAGACCGATCCGCAGCGGATCATGGCCCAGGTCCACCAGATGGCGTACCGCCATCCGGGCCGCCGCCCGGTCGTCGGGCGACACGAAGGGTGCGCTGACCTGCTCGTTGAACCCGTTGATGAGTACGAACGGCACCCCCCTCCCCGACAGCCGCACATAGCGGCCCGGGTCCGCGGCGGTGTCGGCGTGCAGCCCGGAGAGGAAGACGATGCCATTGACGCCGCGCTCGACCAGCTGCTCGACCAGCTCGTCCTCGGTGGCGCCGCCGGGCATCTGGGTGCACAGCACCGGGGTGTAGCCGTGCCCGGCCAGAACCTGCTCGATGACCTGGGCGAACGCCGGGAAGATGGGATTGGTCAGCTCCGGGATGACCAGCCCGATCAGGCCGGCGCTGCGCTGCCTCAGCCGCACCGGCCGCTCGTACCCCAGCACGTCCAGGGCCGCCAGCACCTTCTGCCGGGTGCCGGCCGCCACGCCCGCCTTGCCGTTGAGCACACGGCTGACCGTGGCCTCGCTGACCGAGGCCTGGGCCGCGATGTCGGCCAGACGGGCGGTCCCGGGAACACCGCCGGGGACGCTGCCGGGGACGGCGCCCGCGGCCGGTCCCCCCTGCCGGGGGACCGGTGCGGACGCCGTACCGGTCTCGGTCATACCTCCCACCAGACGGTGGTGTCGGCCGGGATCGCCCCGCCCTCGTACTCGCCGCTGGCCAGCAGTGCCCGGCCGGGCGCCGCGGGCAGCTCCACGGGCCGGCCGGTGGTGTTGGCCGTGCACACGAGATCGCGGCCGGAGCCGTCGGCCGCACGGCGGCGGAAGGCCAGCACCCCGGCGGGGAAGTCCTCCAGCCACTCCACACCCTCGCCCGCGCCCAGCGCCGGGTGCTCGCGGCGCACCGCCAGCGCGCTGCGGTACAGCTCCAGCGTGGAGGTGGGGTCGCCGGTCTGCTCCTCGACCGACAGCTCGGCCCACTGCTCGGGCTGGGGCAGCCAGCTGCCGCCGGAGCCGAAGCCGTAGCTGGAACCGGCCCGCGTCCACGGGATGGGCACGCGGCAGCCGTCGCGCAGGCCGTCCTGGCCGTTGTCCTTGAAGAAGGACGGGTCCTGGCGCACCTCGTCGGGCAGGTCGGCGACCTCCGGCAGGCCCAGCTCCTCGCCCTGGTAGACATAGGCCGAGCCGGGCAGCGCCAGCATCAGCAGCGAGGCCGCGCGGGCGCGGGTCAGTCCGCCGCCGAGCCGGGTGCGGTGGCGCACCACGTCGTGATTGGACAGCACCCAGGTGGTGGGGGCGCCGACCGGGCGCATGGAGTCCAGCGACTGGTCGATGACCTCCCGCAGCGCCTCGGCGTTCCACGCGGTGTTCAGGTAGTGGAAGTTGAACGCCTGGTGCAGCTCGTCGGCGCGCAGGTAGAGCGCGGTGCGCTCGGGGCTGGGCGTCCAGGCCTCGGCGACGCCGATGCGCTCGCCGGGGTACTCGTCGAGGATCCGCCGCCAGGAGCGGTAGATCTCGTGGACGCCGTCCTGGTCGAAGAAGGGCAGCACCTGGTTGCCCAGCAGCTTCAGCTGCCCGGCTTGGCCCATGTCGGGCAGTCCGGCGGCCTTGACCAGTCCGTGGGCGACGTCGATGCGGAAGCCGTCCACGCCCATGTCCAGCCAGAAGCGCAGCACCGAGCGGAACTCGTCCCGCACGGCCTCGTTCTCCCAGTTGAAGTCGGGCTGCTCGGGGGCGAACAGGTGCAGGTACCACTCCCCCGGGGTGCCGTCGGGGTTCTCGGTGCGGGTCCAGGCCGGGCCGCCGAAGATGGACTCCCAGTCGTTGGGCGGTTCCTCGCCCTTCGGGCCGCGGCCGGGGCGGAAGTGGTAGCGGTCGCGCAGCGGCGATCCGGGACCCTCGCGCAGGGCGCGCTGGAACCACTCGTGCTGGTCGGAGGAGTGGTTGGGCACCAGGTCCACGATGATCCGCAGCCCCAGCCGGTGGGCGTCGCGGATCAGCGCGTCGGCGTCGTGCAGACCGCCGAACATCGGGTCGATGGCGCGGTAGTCGGCGACGTCGTATCCGGCGTCGGCCTGCGGGGAGGCGTAGAAGGGGCTGAGCCAGACGGCGTCGACGCCCAGGTCGGCCAGGTAGGGCAGCCGCGCGCGGACGCCCGCCAGATCCCCCATGCCGTCGCCGTTCCCGTCGGCGAAGGAGCGGGGGTAGACCTGGTAGATCACCGCGTCGCGCCACCAGCCGGCCGGCTCTCCCGAGGCGTCCGTACGGATGGCCGGGGCCGTGCCGGTGGCGGGGGCTGATGAGTGCTGGGTCATGTCATCCCTGGTGTCGTGAGTGGGGGGACGCGAGGTGCCGGACGGGTGGGGTGGCGGGTCAGGACTTGACGGCGCCGGAGGTCAGGCCGGCGACGAGGTGCCGCTGGGCGATGCCGAAGACGATCGCGGCCGGGACGGCGATGATCACCGCGGCGGCGGTCATCGAGCCCCAGTCGCCGACGTACTGGTTGACGAAGGTCTGCAGACCGCCGGCGAGGGTGAGGTTCTCCTCGCCGGTCATGAAGGCCGACGCGTAGGCGACCTCGGCCCAGGCCGTCACGAAGCTGTAGAAGCCGGTGACGGCCAGACCCGGCTTGGCCAGTGGCAGGATCAGCCGCCAGAAGGTGCCGAAGGGGTTGAGGCCGTCCACGCGCCCCGACTCGTCGATGGAGACGGGGATGGTGTCGAAGAAGCCCTTCATCATCCAGGCGCAGAACGGCACCGCGATGGTGAGGTAGGTGATGATCAGCCCGACGGGCTGGTTGAGGAGGCCGAGCTGCGCCATCAGGTTGTACAGCGGCACGATCAGGATCGCCATCGGGAACATCTGCGTGATCAGCAGGGTCCACATCAGCGGGCGCATCCCGGGGAAGCGGAAGCGGCTGACGGCGTAACCGGTGGTGGCGGAGATGAACACGCCGAGCAGCGTGGTCGCCAGCACGACCACCACCGAGTTCCAGAACCAGGTCAGGAAGTAGGTGTCGCCCAGGACGTGGGTGTAGTTCTCCAGCGTGAAGTTCTGCACCAGCGAGGTGGTGAAGGTCTCCGTCTTGGGCTTGAAGGACGTCACCAGCAGCCAGAACGGCGGGAAGACGGCGGCCGCGGCCGCGGCCAGCAGGCCCGCGTGCAGGGCGACGGAGGCCAGCGGCCCGCGCTCGCCGCGCCCGCGCACCTTCCCGGGCCGCCCGCCGCCGGCCGGCGGCACGGGCGCGGTGGTGGCGGGATCGGGTGTCGTGGTCGCGGTGGTGGTCTTCGTGGTGTTCATCGTCGTCACCACACCTCTCCCTGCTTGCGGAGCGAACGGCGGTAGAACACCGCGAAGAGCATCAGGAGCAGCAGGATCAGCACGCCCCAGGCCGCGGAGGTGGCGAAGTCGCGCGGGCTGTTGAGGAAGGACAGCCGGTAGGCGTAGGTCACCAGGATCTCGGTGGAGTCGCCCGGCCCGCCGCGGGTGAGCAGGTAGATCACCGGGAACATGTTGAACGTCCAGATGGTGCTCAGCAGGACCACGGTGCTGCTGACCGAGCGGATGCCCGGCAGGGTGACGTTGCGGAAGCGCTGCCAGGCGTTCGCGCCGTCCACCTCGGCGGCCTCCAGCAGCTCCGAGGGGATGGCCTGGAGGGCGCCCAGCAGGGCGACGAGCATGAACGGCACGCCCAGCCAGACGTTCACCGCGATGACGGAGATCTTCGCCCAGGTGGGGTCGCCCAGCCAGGGGACGCCCTCGATGCCCCCGCCCTCCAGGATCCTGTTGAGGATGCCGTTCTTCTCGTTGAACAGCATCTGCCAGGCGAAGACGGAGACGAAGGCCGGGATGCCCCAGGGCAGGATGATCGCGATGCGGTACACCGCCCGGCCGCGCAGCTTCCGGTTGAGCATGGTGGCCAGTACCAGGCCCAGCAGGAAGGTCACGGAGACGCAGCCGACCGTCCACAGCACCGTCCAGCCCAGCCGGTCCCAGAAGACGTTGTCGGTGAGGATGTCCAGGTAGTTCTCGAGGCCGACGAACTCGTAGGTGGCCTCGATCTCGTTGACGCCGATGGTGCGGGCGACGTTGGCCTCGTCCGCGTTCGTCAGGGACAGCCAGATGCCCCGGACCAGCGGATAGCCGATGATCACCCCGATGACGATCACCACGGGGGCCACCATGGCCCAGGCGTACCAGTGCGTCGCCAGTGCGCGGCGCAGCGGTCCGGGGGCCTCGCTGGACTTCTCGCCAGTTCCGCGGCCGCGGCCGCGGGCGTCTCCGCCCGCGGCCGGTGCCACCGACTGGCCGGTCTCGACAGCCATGGTCGTCGGTCAGCCTCTCCCTGAGCTTTCCCCGGCCCTTACTTCCAGTCCCCGTCCTTGAGGAGCTTGGCGTACTCCTCACCGGCCTTCCCGGCGGCGGCCTCCGGCTTGGTCTTGCCGGTCAGCACGTCGGCCATCTGGACGCGCAGCGGCTCGAAGAGGGAGTTGCCCTCGGCGATCCAGGGGCGCTCGACGGCCTTGTCGACGGCGGGCTTGAAGAACTGGACCATCTGGTCGTCCTCGACGGTCTTCTCCCCGTACACCGAGGTGCGCGTCGGCAGGAGGCTCAGCTCCTCGGTGGTGCGCTTCTGGACCTCGGCGGAGCTCATGTACCTGACGAACTCGTAGGAGGCGTCCAGGTTGTCGGAGCCCGCGTAGACGGAGTAGTTGTGACCGCCCTGCGGGGCACCCTGGCCGGCGCTGCCGGCCGGGACCGCGGCGACCCCGAGGTTGTCCTCGTCGTCCTTGAACTGCTCGCCCGCGAGGGTGTCCTCGATGGCCCAGGGGCCATTGATCATCATCGCGACCTTGCCGTCCTTGAAGGACTTCTGCATGTTCTCCCAGCCGTTGGTGGTGTCCGTGGTCGCGGCCCCGGAGTCCACCAGGTCCTTGATCACCTCGAACGCCTTCACGCCGGGCTCTTCGTCGATGGTGATCTTCTTCGCCCCGGCGTCGAGCATGTCGCCGCCCTCGCCGTACAGGAAGGGCAGGAACCAGTACGGGTCGTCACCGCGCAGGTAGAACGGGGTGACGTCGTTCTTCTTGAACGCGTCGGTGGAATCCTTGATGTCCTCGACCGACTGCGGGACCTCGACGCCGGCCTTCTCCAGCAGGCCCTTGTTGTAGAAGAGGGCCAGGGTGTCGATGACCTGCGGGACGGCGTAGGTCTTGCCGTCGTACTGGGTGCTGCCCCAGGCCTGCGGCAGGTAGTCGTCCTTGTCGTCGACCGCGGCGGTGTCGTCCAGCGGGGCGAGGTAGCCCAGGCTGGCGAAGTCGGCCACCCAGGCGACCTCGGTGCGCATCACGTCGGGGGCTCCGGAGCCGCCGCCCGCGGCGTTCTTGAACTTGTTGCCGGCCTCGCCGAAGGGGACGTTGACGTACTTGACCTCGACGCCGGGGTGCTCGTCCTCGAACTCCTCGGCGATCTTCTTGTAGAAGCCCTTCTCGGCGTCGCCCGACGTGTCCCAGAACTCGACGGTGCCCGACAGCTCGCCGCCGGCGTTCTTCTTCTCGCCGTCGCCGCTCTCGCCGCCGCAGGCGGTGGCCGCGAGCGCGATGGCCGCGACCAGTGCGGTGGTCCCTATGCCACGCCGCATGTGAACTCCTCCATGATCCGGTGCCCGTCTCGCGGGGGCACTGGCGTACTCCGCGCGGGCCGCGCGGTCGCGGCGCCGGGCTGACCAGGAACGTAACAGCGGTGCAATCTTTTAGAAAGACCTTGCGGCAACTTTCTGCAAACGAGTCTGCAACGGCTTCCGCAAGAAGTTGCGGTCCTGCTACCTTCCTCCGCGTTCCACTGCGGATCCTCCGCTTGAGGACAGACGGGAAGAGCACGATGGAAAGTCACATACACCCCGGGGCGTCCGATTCGGCCGGACGGCCCGCCCGGACCGGCCCGCGCCGCAGGACCGCCGCCGCCCTGGCCGCCGCCGTCTCCCTGGCCCTGACGGCCACCGCCTGCACGGTCCCCGGCGGCTCCGCCGAGGAGGACGCCCCCGCCGCCTCCGGCAGCGTCACCTGGTGGGACACCTCGGGCGAGGCCGAGGCCCCGCACTTCGCGAAGCTCGTCGCCGCCTTCGAGAGGAAGTATCCGCAGATCGACGTCGAGCACGTCTCGGTCCCCTTCGACCAGGCCCGGCAGAGGTTCCGGGACGCCGCGGAGTCCGGCCGGGACGCCCCCGACGTGCTGCGCGCGGACGTCGGCTGGACGATCGGCTTCGCCGCCGAGGGCCTCCTGGCCGACCTCACCGGCACCCCCGCCCTGGACGCCGACATGTCCGGCTTCCTGCCGACCACCACCGCGAGCGTGACGCTGGAGGACGGCGGCGTCTACGGCGTCCCCCAGGTGACCGACACCCTCGCCCTGCTCTACAACCGCCGGATCTTCGAGGAGGCCGGGATCGGCCGCCCCCCGTCCACCTGGAAGGACCTCAAGGACGTCGCGCTGGAGATCGAGGAGAGAACGGGCGCCGAGGGCATCGCCCTCAACCCCGATCCCTTCTTCTCCCTGCCGTTCCTGTACGGCGAGGGGAGCGACCTGGTCGACGTCGCCTCCCGCACGATCACCGTCGCCTCCCCCGAGTCGGTCCGGGGCGTGGCCACCGCCGCCGGCCTGGTCTCCTCCGGCGCCGCCCCCGAGCCCCCGGAGGAGGACGCCTACGCCGCCATGCAGGACGCCTTCAAGGACGGCCGGGCGGCCATGATGGTCAACGGCCCCTGGGCGACCGCCGACATCTTCTCCTCCCCGGAGTTCGAGGACCGCGACAACCTGGGCATCACCGCCGTCCCGGCCGGCGGATCGGGCGCCGCGGGCTCCCCCACCGGCGGCCACAACCTCGTGGTCTCGGCGGAGACGGAGAACCCCGACGCCTCCTACCTCTTCGTCAAGTACATGACCGACGCGAAGCGGCAGGAGAGCACCGCCCTCGCCCTGGGGCTGCTGCCGACCCGTACGGCCGCCTACACCGGGAAGGTGCTGTCCGACCCGGTGCGCAACTCCTTCTACCTGGCGCTGACCAAGGCCGTGGCCCGGCCGGCCATCCCCGAGGGCGGGGAGCTGTTCACCGCCCTCCAGCCCCACTACACGGCCATCCTGCGCGGCGAGGAGACCGCCCGCGAGGGCCTGACCCGCACCGCCGAGGAGTGGAGCGACGGGCTGCTGCCCGGCTACCGCGTCGAACCGTGCCAATACGGGCGAACTCCCGGGTACGGTGGGCAGTCGGACACATGACCGGTACAGTCCGGTGCTGTGACCGCACGACTAGCTGACATCGCAGCCCAGGCGGGGGTCAGCGAAGCGACGGTCAGCCGCGTCCTCAACGGCAAGCCCGGCGTTTCCCCGGCCACCCGCGAGTCCGTCCTCGCCGCACTGGACCTGCTGGGGTACGAACGGCCCGTGCGCCTGCGCCGGCTCAGCGCGGGGCTGGTCGGGCTGATCACCCCCGAGCTGGAGAACCCGATCTTCCCGGCGTTCGCCCAGGTCATCGGACAGGCGCTGACCCGTCAGGGCTACACCCCCGTCCTGGCCACCCAGACCCCCGGCGGCTCGACGGAGGACGAGCTGACCGAGATGCTCGTGGACCGCGGCGTGGCCGGCGTCATCTTCGTCTCCGGGCTGCACGCCGACACCACCGCCGACACGCAGCGCTACGAGCAGCTGCGCGGCAAGGGCGTGCCGTTCGTGATGGTCAACGGCTTCTCCCCCAAGGTCCGCGCGCCCTTCGTCTCACCGGACGACCGGGCCGCGATGCGACTGGCCGTCACCCACCTCGTCTCGCTCGGCCACGAGCGCGTCGGGCTGGCACTGGGGCCGGCCCGGTTCGTGCCCGTCCAGCGCAAGACGGAGGGCTTCACCACCAGCCTCCAGGAGCAGCTCGGGCTCTCGCGCGACGAGGCGGAGTCGATGGTCGAGCACTCGCTCTACACCCTGGAGGGCGGCCAGGCGGCGGCCGGCTCCCTGATCGACCGCGGCTGCACCGCCGTGGTCTGCGCCAGCGACATGATGGCGCTCGGCGCCATCCGGGCCGCCCGGCAGCGCGGCCTGGCCGTTCCCGGCGACGTCTCGGTCATCGGCTTCGACGACTCCCCGCTGATCGCCTTCACCGACCCGCCCCTGACCACCATCCGCCAGCCGGTGACCGCGATGGGACAGGCGGCGGTACGGGCGCTGCTGGAGGAGGTCGGCGGCACCCCCGCCCCGCACAGCGAGTTCGTCTTCCTGCCCGAGCTGGTGGTGCGCGGTTCCACCGCCTCCGCGCCTCAGGGCCGGGGGTCCGTCTCAGGAAGGACGGAAGGCGAACGGAACCGGACCGGGGGATGATCGGTCGGGGTCCGGATTCTGGCAGACTGGCGCACCATGGGGGCTCCGATCGCGAGAACGACAGAAGAAGCCGGAGTGACCACTGCCACTCCGGCAGATGAACGCGCGGTTGTTCCGGCACCACGCCGCACCGTCTCCCAGCGCATCCGCGCGCCCCGCAGGCCCCGGATCTGGTTCGAGATCACGCTGATCGCGGTCAGCTACTGGACGTACTCCATGATCCGCAACGCCGTGCCGGAGCAGGAGGCGCAGGCGCTGCGGAACGCCGACTGGCTGTGGGAGTTCGAGCGGTCCCTGGGCATCGCCGTCGAGCAGTCCCTCAACCACGCGGTCAACGGCGTCACCTGGCTGATCGTGACGATGAACTACTACTACGCCACGCTGCACTTCATCGTCACCGTCGGCGTCCTGGTCTGGCTCTACCGCAGACAGCCGGGCCGCTACGCCGCCACCCGCACGGTCCTGTTCGCCACCACGGCCGTCGCCCTGCTCGGCTACTACTTCTACCCCCTGGCCCCGCCGCGGCTGATGGAGAGCGTGCACTTCGTCGACACCGTCAAGGTCCACGACACCTGGGGCTCGATGGCCTCGGGCAACATGGCCAGCGTCTCCAACCAGTACGCGGCCATGCCCTCGATGCACATCGGCTGGTCGGTGTGGTGCGGCATCACCCTCGCCCTGCTGGCGGCGCCGCTGTGGGTGAGGATCCTCGGCTGGCTCTACCCGGCCCTCACCCTGGTGGTCATCGTCTGCACCGCCAACCACTTCTGGCTGGACGCGGTGGGCGGGCTGCTCTGCCTGGGCATAGGCTACGCGGTCTCCTGTGCCTGGTACGGCGCCCCGGCCCACCGCCTGCCCCGCCTGGTCACCCCGCCGCCGACGCCGGCTCCCCGCTCGGCCCCGTAGCTCACTCCACCCCGTAGAACAGCCGGTCCACCACCGCGCGGGCGCGGCGCGTGGTGCGCCGGTAGTCCTCCAGCATCTCGCCCACGTGCCCCGGTTCGTATCCCAGGTAGCGGCCGACGGCGGCCAGCTCGCGCGGCTCGGAGGGGAAGGTGTCGCCGGGCCGGCCACGCACCAGCATCACCGCGTTGCGCACCCGGGTGGCCAGCAGCCACGCCTCGTCCAGGGTCGCCGCGTCCTCCTCGCCGATCAGCCCGGAGTCCCGCGCGGCGGCCAGCGCGGGACGGGTGCGGGTGGTGCGCAGCCCCGGCACCTTCGCCGCGTGGCGCAGCTGCGTCAGCTGGACCGTCCACTCCACGTCCGACAGCCCTCCCCTGCCCAGCTTGGTGTGGGTGGTGGGGTCGGCGCCGCGCGGCAGTCGCTCGCCCTCCATCCGCGCCTTGAGGCGGCGGATCTCCCGCACCGCGTCCTCCTCCAGGCCGTCCTCCGGATAGCGCAGGGGGTCGACCAGCCCGGCGAAGCGGCGGCCCAGATCCGCGTCCCCCGCCACCGGCTCGGCGCGCAGCAGCGCGTGCCGCTCCCACACCCGCGACCAGCGGCGGTAGTAGGTCCCGTAGGAGGCCAGGGTGCGCACCAGCGGGCCGCTCCTGCCCTCCGGCCGCAGGTCGGCGTCGATGAGCAGCGGCGGGTCGGAGCTGGGCAGCTGCAGGAGGCGGCGCATCTCACCCGCGACGGCGAGGGCCGCCTCGCCGGCCTCCCGCTCGTCCACGCCCTCGCGCGGTTCGTGGACGAACAGCACGTCCGCGTCGGAGCCGTAGTTCAGCTCGCGGCCCCCGAAGCGGCCCATGCCGATGATCGCGAAGCGGGTGGGCAGGGTGTCGCCCCAGCGGGCGTCAACCGCCGCCCGCAGAGCGCCGGCGACGGTGGCGGCGTTCAGGTCGGACAGCGCCTCCCCCACCCGGTCCACGGCGGCGGCGATGCCGTCGGCGCCCTGCGCGCCGTCTTCCGCTCCGCCTTGCGTACCGCTCTCCGAGCCCTCCTCCGCACCCGCGGCCCCCGCCTTGTACGCGCCGATGACATCGGCGGCGGCGGTGCGGAACAGCTCTCGGCGCCGCACCCCGCGCACGGCGGCGACGGCCTGCTCGGGCCCGTCGGCCCGGCCGACGGCCGCCAGCGCCTCCTGGGTCAGCGCCTCCCGGCCGCGCGGCCGCAGCCCGTCGGGGTCGCCGAGCAGGGCCACGGCCTCGGGCGCGCGCAGCAGCAGATCGGGGGCGAGCCTTCCGGCCGACAGTACCCGGGCCAGGTTCTCCGCGGCGGCCCCCTCGTCCCGCAGCAGCCGCAGGTACCAGGGCGTCTGGCCGAGCGCGTCGGAGACCTTGCGGAAGCCCAGCAGCCCGGCGTCGGGGTCGGCGGAGTCGGCGAACCAGCCCAGCAGCACCGGCAGCAGGGTGCGCTGGATGGCGGCCTTGCGGCTGACCCCGGAGGTCAGCGCCTCCAGATGGCGCAGGGCGGCCGCCGGGTCCGCGTAGCCCAGCGCCTCCAGGCGCTGCCGGGCGGCTCCGGCCGACAGCCTGACCTCGCCGGGCGCGAGCTGGGCGACGGCGTCCAGCAGCGGCCGGTAGAAGATCTTCTCGTGCAGCCGCCGCACCACCGCGGCGTGCCGCTTCCAGGCACGGGTCAGTTCGGCCACCGGCTCCTGGCGGAAGCCCAGGCAGCGGCCCAGCCGGCGCAGTTCGGTCTCGTCCCGGGGCATCAGATGGGTGCGGCGCAGCTTCTGGAGCTGGATGCGGTGCTCCAGGACACGCAGGAAGCGGTACGCGTCGCCGAGCGCGGCGGCGTCCTGGCGGCCCACGTACCCGCCCGCCGCGAGGTCGTCGAGTGCGGCCAGCGTGGTGGGACTGCGCAGGGCGGCGTCGCTGCGCCCGTGGACGAGCTGGAGGAGCTGGACGGCGAACTCCACGTCGCGCAGGCCCCCGGGCCCGAGTTTGAGTTCGCGGTCCAGCTGTGCGGCCGGGATCCCGGCGACCACACGGCGGCGCATCTGCTGCACGTCGGTGACGAAGTTCTCCCGCTCGGCGGCCTGCCACACCATCGGGGCCACGGCGTCGACGTACTCCCGGCCCAGCGCCGGGTCGCCGGCCACCGGGCGGGCCTTGAGCAGGGCCTGGAACTCCCAGGTCTTGGCCCAGCGCCGGTAGTACGCCAGATGGCTGGACAGGGTGCGCACCAGCGGGCCGTTGCGCCCCTCGGGCCGCAGGTTGGCGTCCACCTGCCAGATGGTGCCCTCGGCGGTGGTGTCGGAGCAGATCCGCATCATCCGCGCGGCGAGCCGGGTCGCCGCGCGCAGCGCCCCGCTCTCCCCGTCGCCGTCCTCTCCCGCTCCCCCGGCGGGCTCGGCGACGAAGACGACGTCCACGTCCGAGACGTAGTTCAGCTCGCGGCCGCCGCACTTGCCCATCCCGATCACCGCCAGCCGGCACGCCCGTGCGTCCCCCGGCTCCTCGCGCCCGGCCATCGCCAGGGCGGCGCGCAGGGTGGCGGTGGCCAGATCGGCGAGCTCGGCGGCGGTCTCGTCGACGGTGGTGGTGCCGCACACGTCGCGGGCGGCGATGGTGAGCAGAGCCCGGCGGTAGGCGACGCGCAGCTCGTCGGGTCCGTCCGCGCCGGCGAGCGCGGCCTCGAACTCCCCGACGCCCGGGTGGAGGTCGGCCGTCTCGTAGGAGTGGAGGGCCTGCCAGTCGCCGGGGTGGCCGGCGAGATGGTCGCCGAGCGCCTCGGAGGCGCCCAGCACACCCAGCAGCCGGTCGCGCAGCGGCTTGGCGGCCAGCACGGTGCCCAGCAGCGTCTGACGCGCGGCCTCGTCCGGCTGGACCTCCACCACCCGGACGAAGGACAGCAGCGCCTGGTCGGGGTCGGCGGTGGCGCCGAGCGCGTCCAGCAGCACCGCGTCGTCGCGCACCCGGGCCAGGGCGGGCGAGTCCAGCAGGCGGACGGCCGCCCCCGGATCGGTGAACCCGCGCCGTACGAACCGTCCGAACCGGCTGTCCCGCCGACCGCCCTGCACCACCGTGGCCTTGCCTCTCGCCGCTGCCGCCGTACCGCTTCCGCCGCCTGCCCCGCCGTCCCGCTCCCGCGGGCCGCTACAGCACCGGCAGGGACTTGCGCAGCTCGAAGGCGGTGACCTCGGAGCGGTACTCCTCCCACTCCTGCTTCTTGTTGCGCAGGAAGAAGTCGAAGACGTGCTCGCCCAGGGTCTCGGCGACCAGCTCGCTGCGCTCCATCAGCACGATCGCCTCACCCAGGTTCTGCGGCAGCGGCTCGATGCCCATAGCGCGGCGCTCGGCGTCCGACAGCGCCCATACGTCGTCCTCGGCGCCGGCCGGGAGCTCGTAGCCCTCCTCGATGCCCTTCAGCCCGGCCGCCAGCAGCACCGCGTAGGCCAGGTAGGGGTTGGCGCCGGAATCCAGGGAACGCACCTCGATGCGGGTGGAGCCCATCTTGCCCGGCTTGTACATCGGCACCCGGATCAGCGCGGAGCGGTTGTTGTGCCCCCAGCAGATGTAGGAGGGCGCCTCGCCGCCGGCGCCCGCGGTGCGCTGGGCCCCGCCCCAGATGCGCTTGTAGGAGTTGACCCACTGGTTGGTGACGGCGGAGATCTCCCCGGCGTGCCTGAGCAGCCCGGCAATGAAGGAGCGGCCGACCTTGGAGAGCTGGTACTCGGCGCCGGACTCGTGGAAGGCGTTGCGGTCGCCCTCGAACAGCGACAGGTGGGTGTGCATCCCGGAGCCGGGGAACTCCGAGAACGGCTTGGGCATGAAGGTCGCCTGCACCCCCTGCTCCAGCGCGACCTGCTTCATCACCAGCCGGAACGTCATGATGTTGTCGGCCGTCGACAGGGCGTCGGCGTACCGCAGGTCGATCTCCTGCTGTCCGGGGGCGCCCTCGTGGTGGGAGAACTCCACCGAGATGCCCATCGACTCCAGCATCGTGATCGCCTGGCGGCGGAAGTCCTGGCCGACGTGCTGCGGGGTGTGGTCGAAGTAGCCGGAGGAGTCGGCCGGGGTGGGGCGGGTGCCGTCCACCGGCCTGTCCTTGAGCAGGAAGAACTCGATCTCGGGGTGGGTGTAGAAGGTGAAGCCCAGGTCGGAGGTCTTGTTCAGGGCCCGCTTGAGGACGTAGCGGGGGTCCGCGTAGGAGGGGGAGCCGTCCGGCATCAGGATGTCGCAGAACATCCGCGCGGTGCCGGGGGCCTCGGCGCGCCAGGGCAGGATCTGGAACGTGCTCGGGTCGGGCTTGGCGATCATGTCGGACTCGTGGACGCGGGCGAAGCCCTCGATCGCGGACCCGTCGAATCCCATGCCCTCGTCGAAGGCCTGCTCCAGCTCCGCCGGCGCGACGGCGACGGACTTCAGGAAGCCGAGCACGTCGGTGAACCACAGCCGGACGAACCGGATGTCACGCTCCTCGAGCGTCCGGAGCACGAATTCCTGCTGCTTGTCCATGGTCACCCATCCTCGCTGGTCAGACGGCCCTCCCCCGTACCGCCCGGGAAAGGGGCGGCCCGCACACCAGTATCACGGTGAGGGGTTACCGTCACATTACGCCGACCTGGCCGACGCGGAGCGCCCGGACGGGCGGGGACGGGCTCCGGGCGCTCAGCCCAGACCCAGTACCCGGTCCACCTCCAGCGTCACCGGCGCGCCCACCGACTCCGGCAGCGTGAAGGACTCCCCGGGCGGATGGACCGCGTGCACCCGGTACTCCCCGTACTCCGGCCCGGTCAGCACATGCACCCGCCGGTCGCGGCGGTCGGCGATGACGTAGACGGGGATCCCGGCGATCGCATAGGCGGTGACCTTCTTCTTCAGGTCGTTTCCGTAGTTGGAGGAGGCGACCTCCAAGGCCATCCGGAAGACCGCGGGGTCGTAGCAGTTGTGCTCGACGAGATGATCGGCGAAGTCGGCGTCCACGACGGCGAGATCGGGAACGGCGTAGTCGAAGGGGCCGTCGGGCAGCCGGACGCCCATGGCCTGGATCACCTTGCTCTCCCTGCCGTGCGGGGCGGCAAGGGCAAAGGTCAGATCGGTCAACGACAGTCCATGGTGCCCGTCGGCGGGTGGTGTCACGGTGATCTCTCCCCCGATGATCTCGACGCGGTAGCCGGGGAGCTTCCGGGAGAGCTCCTCGGCTTCCTCCAGCAGGTTCGGCGCGTCGTCGCAGGGGTACTCGACTGCTGCGGCGGACATGGCATTCCTCCTGACGGCCGGTGGTCGAGGCCATCGTCGTAAGCCGGGAGCCCGTACCACGCCTCGGACCGGGATCTTCACCCGGACGGGTGCGACACGCGGTAGCCCGGCCGGTCCCCGCCTCCCGGGATCGCGTCAGTACGACGATTAGACTGACCGTGTGCCTCAGCTACGACTCGCCCTGAACCAGATCGACTCCACCGTCGGCGACCTCGCCGGGAACGCGGACGCGGTCGTCCGCTGGACGCGGCACTCGGCCGAGCAGGGGGCGCACCTCGTGGCGTTCCCCGAGATGATGCTCACCGGCTACCCCGTCGAGGACCTGGCCCTGCGCCCGTCCTTCGTCCGGGCCAGCCGGTCCGCCCTGGCCGCCCTCGCCGCCCGTCTGGCCGACGAGGGGCTGGGCGGAGTGCCCGTGGTCGTCGGCTATCTCGACCGGGCGGAGGAGGCCCAGCCCCGCTACGGCCAGCCCGCCGGCGCCCCCCGGAACGCCGCGGCCGTCCTCCACGGGGGTGAGGTCGTGCTGACCTACGCCAAGCACCACCTTCCCAACTACGGGGTCTTCGACGAGTTCCGCTACTTCGTCCCCGGCGAGACCCTGCCCGTGGTCCGGGTCCGCGGCGTGGACGTGGCCCTGGCGATCTGCGAGGACCTGTGGCAGGACGGCGGCCGGGTGCCCGCCGCCCGCGCGGCCGGGGCGGGCCTGCTGCTGTCCGTCAACGCCTCCCCCTACGAGCGGAACAAGGACGACACCCGCCTGGATCTGGTGCGCCGCCGGGCCCGTGAGGCGGGCTGCACCACCGCCTACCTGGCCATGGTCGGCGCCCAGGACGACCTGGTCTTCGACGGCGACTCGATCGTCGTCTCCGCCGACGGCGAGGTCCTCGCGCGGGCCCCGCAGTTCGAGGAGGGCTGCGTCGTCCTCGACCTCGATCTGCCCGCCGCCGCGCCCGAGCCCCCCTCCGGCGCCGTCTCCGACGGCCTGCGCATCGAGCACCGCACCCTCTCGGCCTCCCCCCTGCCCGCGTACGAGCCGCAGGTCACCGGCGCGGAGGCGCCCCGCATGGACGACGACGAGGAGGTCTACACCGCCCTCGTCACGGGGCTGCGCGCCTACGTCCTGAAGAACGGTTTCCGCTCGGTGCTCATCGGGCTGTCCGGCGGCATCGACTCCGCCCTCACCGCCGCCATCGCCTGCGACGCGCTCGGCCCGGAGAACGTGTACGGCGTCTCCATGCCCTCGCGCTACTCCTCGGGGCACTCCAGGGACGACGCGGCACAGATGGCCCGCCGCACCGGCCTGAACTTCCGTACCGTGCCGATCGCCCCGATGTTCGACGCGTACATGGAATCGCTGCACCTCACCGGTCTGGCGGAGGAGAATCTCCAGGCCCGGCTGCGCGGCACCCTGCTGATGGGCCTGTCCAACCAGGAGGGCCACATCGTGCTCGCGCCGGGCAACAAGTCCGAACTGGCGGTCGGCTACTCGACCCTCTACGGCGACTCGGTCGGCGCGTACGGCCCGATCAAGGACGTCTACAAGACGACCGTCTTCCGCCTCGCCCGCTGGCGCAACAGGGCCGCGGCCGAGCGCGGCGAGACCCCGCCGATCCCGGAGAACTCCATCTCCAAGCCGCCGAGCGCGGAACTGCGCCCGGACCAGGTGGACACCGACTCCCTGCCCGACTACGACATCCTGGACCGGATCCTGGAGCTGTACGTGGACCGGGACCGGGGCCGGGAGGAGATCATCGCCGAGGGCTTCGACGAGAAGACCGTCACCCGCGTCCTGCGCATGACGGACACCGCCGAGTACAAGCGTCGGCAGTACCCGCCGGGCACGAAGATCTCCGCGAAGGGCTTCGGCAAGGACCGCCGCCTGCCGATCACCAACCGCTGGCGCGAGACCGGCTGACCCCGGCCCACACACAACGGCGGGCGCCCCACCACCGGGG
>NZ_JBXUOY010000049.1:0-25329 GCF_057196705.1 Streptomyces sp. ATLC9
TGCCTCGGCGCGGGGCGGGTTCAGTCGGTGCGGGGGGTGACGTCGAACTGCCGGAACAGGTCGTGGAAGAACTGCTGGAGCAGGGCACGGGCCCGGTCGCGGTCGCGGAGGCGGCCGAGACCGTGGCCGCCGACCCGGCCGCCCTGACGCCCCTGCTGCTGGCGGCCGCGGCAAGGGTCTCCGACCGCCGCCGCCGGGACATCGAAGGGGTACTGGCCAGTGGAGGCCCCGCCGTCGGCCGGTGACCGGCCCGCCCGCCCGCGCCCGTGTCCGGGAGACCCGGCGCGGTCGCGCCGCCCGTCTCAGCCCGCCGCCAACTCCTCCAGCAGCGCCGGCAGTGACCGTCCGACCGGCTCGCGCACCACCCGGTCGGCCAGCGGGTCGTACGGCGTGGGCTCGCCGTTGACGATCACCAGCCGCGCACCGTGCTCGGCGGCGATCCCGGCCAGCGAGGCGGCGGGCTGCACCTGCAGGCTGGTGCCGACCGCGACGAACACCTCGCACGCCCTGGCGATGGCCGGCGCCTCGCCCAGCACCTGCGGATCCAGCGCCTCGCCGAACATCACGGTGGCCGGCTTCAGGACGCCGCCGCACCGCGGGCACTCCGGGTCCGCGACCCCGGCCCGCACCCGCTCCAGCGCCCGCTCCATCCCCGAACGCGCGCCGCACCCGGTGCACACCACGGCCCGCGCGGTCCCGTGCAGCTCCACCACCTTGCGCTCGGGCATCCCGGCCATCTGGTGCAGCCCGTCGACGTTCTGGGTGATCACCCGCACCGGCACCCCGGAGCGCTCCAGTCGCGCCACCGCCTCGTGCGCGGCGTTCGGCCCGGCCCGCAGCGCCGGGCTCTCCAGCCGCATCCGCCAGGAGCGGCGGCGGATCTCCGGATCGTTCATGTAGTGGTCGTAGGTGACGAGCTTCTCGGCCTCGGGGTCCTTGCGCCACACTCCGTCCGGGCCGCGGTAGTCGGGGATCCCGGAGTCGGTGGAGACGCCCGCGCCGCTGAGGAGGGCCACCAGCGGCCTTGGGCCCGTCCCGGTCCCCCCGTCCCGGTCCTTCCCGCCGGAGCCGTGCGCGCCCTGCCTGCCCTGCGTGCTCATGGGTCCGAGCCTACGCAGCCGGGTGCCCGGACCTCGACCGTGTTTCCGCCGGGCCGCGGTGACACACTGCGCCAGGACACGCCGCACCCGCCGGCCGTGCCGCCCCTTGCCGACCGTCCCCGGGAGCCGAACCGATGACCTTCACCACCCGCCCGACCCTGCGGGGCACCTTCGGCATGGTCTCCAGCACCCACTGGCTGGCCTCCGCCTCCGCCATGGCCGTCCTGGAGGACGGCGGCAACGCCTTCGACGCGGCCGTCGCGGCGGGCTTCGTCCTTCAGGTCGTCGAGCCGCACCTCAACGGCCCCGCCGGGGAGGTACCGATCATCCTGGCGCCCGCCGGCCGCCCGGTGCGGGTGCTGTGCGGGCAGGGGCCCGCGCCGCGCGGCGCGACGGTGGAGCACTACACCTCGCTCGGCCTGGAGCTGGTGCCCGGCACCGGCCCGCTGGCCGCCGCCGTCCCCGGCGCGTTCGACGCCTGGATGACGCTGCTGCGCGACCACGGCACCCGCGAGCTCGCCGACGTGCTGAAGTACGCCGTCGGCTACGCCGAGCACGGCCACCCGGCCGTACCGGGGATCGGGGCGACGGTGGAACGGGTGCGCGAGCTGTTCGAGACGGAGTGGACGACCTCCGCCGAGCTGTATCTGCCCGGCGGACGCTCCCCGGCGCCCGGCGCTCTGCTGCGCAACCCCGCCCTCGCCGCCACCTGGCGGCGGCTGCTGACCGAGGCGCAGACGGCCGGGACGGGGCGCGAGAGGCGCATCGAGGCCGCCCGGCGGGTATGGCGCGAGGGCTTCGTGGCCGAGGCGCTCGCCGACTTCGCCGCCCGTCCCGCCATGGACACCTCCGGCGAGCGCCACGCCGGCACCCTCACCGGCGACGACATGGCCTCCTGGTCAGCCGCCTACGAGGAGCCCGTCACCCACGACTGGAACGGCTGGACGGTCTGCAAGGCCGGGCCCTGGTCGCAGGGCCCGGTGATGCTCCAGCAGCTCGCCCTCCTGGCGGACTTGCCCGGAAACGGACCGGAGTACGGCACGGGGGAGTACCTCCACACCG
Source organism: Streptomyces sp. ATLC9 (assembly GCF_057196705.1). Lineage (NCBI taxonomy): Bacteria > Bacillati > Actinomycetota > Actinomycetes > Kitasatosporales > Streptomycetaceae > Streptomyces > Streptomyces sp. ATLC9. The sequence goes on from NZ_JBXUOY010000049.1 coordinate 2,163, forward strand.
TGATCGAGGCGAGCAAGCTGGCCTTCGCCGACCGCGAGGCCTGGTACGGCGACGCGCGGGGGGCCGGCACCGTACCGCTGGAGGACCTGCTCTCGGGCGCCTACACCGCGCGGCGCCTGGCTCTCGTCGGCGAGAACGCCTCCCACGAGCTGCGCCCCGGAAGCCCCGGCGGACGCACACCCCGGCTCGGCACACACGCGGCCGTGACCGCCGCACGGGCGGAGGACAGCGCGGCCGGCACCGGCGAGCCCACCGTGGCCCGCGACGGCGCGGCCTCCGGCGACACCTGCCATCTGGATGTCGTGGACCGCTGGGGCAACATGGTCAGCGCCACGCCCAGCGGCGGCTGGCTCCAGTCCAATCCCACCGTCCCCGCTCTCGGCTTCCCTCTCGGCACCCGGCTCCAGATGGCCTGGCTGGAGCCCGGACTGCCGAACACCCTCACCCCCGGCCGCCGCCCGCGCACCACCCTCACCCCCTCGCTCGCACTGCGCGACGGGGAACCGGTCCTGGCCTTCGGCACACCCGGCGGGGATCAGCAGGACCAGTGGCAGACCCACTTCCTGCTCGCCGTCGCCCTGCGTGAGCCGGTGCGCGGCGGATATGACCTCCAGGGCGCCATCGACGCCCCGAACTGGCACCACGAGGGCTTCCCCGGCTCGTTCTGGCCCCGGGCCATGCGCCCGGGCGCCGTCACGGTCGAGTCCCGCGCCGGGGAGGCGGCCGTACGCGAGCTGCGGCGGCGCGGGCATCTGGTGACCGTCGGCGGCCCCTGGACGGAGGGGCGGCTGTGCGCGGTCGCCCGCGACCCGGAGACGGGCGTGCTGTCGGCGGCGGCCAACCCGCGCGGCATGCAGGGCTACGCGGTGGGCCGCTGACACCGCGGACCGGACGGGCGGGGAGGCTGTGGGGGAGCCGTCCGTTCACCTCGCGGCCACCCGCCGTCCGGCGGGAACCCCCGGCGGCGTGCTTCCATGGACGGATGATCGACGACGAACTGCTGACGGGTGTCGAAGAGGCCGTGCGCAAGGCAGCCGCGGCCGAGATCATGCCGCGCTGGCGGCAGCTTGCCGAGCACGAGGTGGCCGAGAAGAGCGGCCCGCACGACCTGGTGACCATCGCCGACCGGCGTGCCGAGGAGCACCTGACCGGGGCCCTGACCGCACTGCTGCCCGGCTCGGTGGTCGTCGGCGAGGAGGCGGTGCACGACAACCCGGCGGTCTACGGGGCGCTGGGCGGCGAGGCGCCGGTGTGGATCGTGGACCCGGTGGACGGCACACGCCAGTTCGTCCACGGCGACCCCGGCTTCTGCACCCTGGTGGCCCTCGCCCACGGCGGTACGCTGCTGGCCTCCTGGACGTACGCGCCCGCCCTCGAGGAGCTGGCCGTCGCCGTGCGCGGCGAGGGCGCACGCCTCGACGGCGAGGAGATCCGCTCCGGCAGCCCCGCGCCGGGCGAGCCTTTGGAGGTCGCCCACTCGCACCCGGACTTCACCACCGACGCGCAGAAGCGCTCCCTGGAGGGCCTGTACACCGACGGGGTCGGGCCCCGGCCGTGCGGCTCGGCGGGTCTTGAGTACCTGAACGTGGCACGCGGCGCGCTCGACGCGGTGGCCTTCACCTGGGAGAACGCCTGGGACCACGCCGCCGGGCTGCTGCTGGTGGCCGAGGCGGGCGGCGGTCACGCCACGCTCGGCGGGGGACCGTTCCGCCTGGCGGGCGGCAACGCGCTGCCCTTCACCGCCGCCCGGGACGCCCTGACGGTGCGTCGTATCCTCTCCCTGCTGGCCTGAGCCGGTCAGACCTCAGCGCCGAGGGGAGAATCCGACATGGCGTCGATGCGGGACGTGGTCGTGGTGGGAGCCGGTCCGAACGGGCTCACCGCCGCGGTGGAGCTGGCCCGGCGGGGCTTCTCCGTCGAGCTGTTCGAGGCGATGGAGTCGGTCGGGGGAGGGGCGCGCACCGAGGAGCTGACGCTGCCCGGCTTCCGGCACGATCCCTGCTCGGCCGTGCACCCGCTGGGTGTCGGCTCGCCCGCCTTCTCCGCGATGCCGCTCACCGAGCGGTACGGACTCGAATGGCTCCACCCCGAACTGCCCCTGGCCCACCCCTTCCCCGACGGCACGGCCGGGGTGCTGGCACGCTCGCCGGCCGGGACGGCCGCCTCCCTCGGGCCGCGCGACGCGGGGACGTACCGCCGGCTGGTGGCACCGTTCCTGGGCCGCTGGACGACCCTGGCCGGGGACTTCTTCAAGGTGCCGTGGGACGGGCTGCCCCGCGACCCGGTCACCCTGGCCCGCTTCGGGCTGCTGGGCCTGCAGCCGGTGGACTGGCTGGTGCGCCGCTTCCGCGACGAGAGGGCCCGCGCGCTGATGTTCGGGCTGGCCGCCCACGCCATCGGCCCGACCACCTCGCCCGCCACCGGCGGCATCGCCCTGGTCTTCGCGCTGGCCGCGCACGAGGTCGGCTGGCCGATGCCGCGCGGAGGCTCCCAGTTCCTGTCCGACGCGCTCGCCGCCTACCTGCGCGATCTGGGCGGGCAGGTCCACACCGGGTTCGAGGTGCGGCGGCTGGACGAGCTGCCGCCCGCCCGCGCCTACGTCTTCGACACCTCGCCCACCGCGCTGGCCCGGATCGCCGGGCTGGGCGACGCCTACCGGCACTTCCGCCACGGCGCCGGAGTCTTCAAGATCGACTACGCCCTGGACGGCCCGGTCCCGTGGACCTCCGAGGCCGCCCGCCGCGCCGGGACCGTCCACATCGGCCCCTCCGGCGGCGAGATCGCCGCCGCGCTGCGCGCCGCCTCCACCGAGGGCGTCCAGCCCGACCCGCCGTTCCTGATCACGGCCCAGCCCACCGTGGTCGACCCGGGCCGGGCGCCGGAGGGCAAGCACGTCTTCTGGGCGTACGGCCATGTGCCGCGCGGCTGGAGCGGGGACGCCACCGAGGCGATCGAGCGGCAGATCGAGCGCTTCGCGCCCGGCTTCCGCGACCGGGTGCTGGCCCGCGCCACCGCGGGCCCGCCGGAGCTGGCGGCCCGCAACGCCAACTACGTCGGCGGCGACATCGCCTGCGGCGCCTTCACCGGACTCCAGACGCTGCTGAGGCCCGGGCTCGCCCGTGTCCCGTACGCCACCGCCCATCCGGCCGTCTACCTGTGCTCCTCGGCCACCTGGCCGGGCCCGGGCGTCCACGGCATGTCCGGCCACAACGCGGCCAAGGCGGTCTGGCGCCGCCTGCGGTCGCGCGCCTAGCACGCGGCCCGGAGGCCCAGACCCCGCAAGGCGCTCCCGGACTCCCGGCTCCGGCCGGTTCCCGCGATGGGCTCCCCGCCCGGCCGGACGGTGGCCGGTGCCGCCATGGCGAAGGCGGAGATCTCGCTCGACACCGAACCGGTCGCCGAGGTCATGGTGTTGAGCGGGATCGGCAACCCCCGCGACGCGATCGAGGCGGTCGTGCGCGACTACGTCGCACGCGGCCACCGCACGGAGACGCGCACGGGCCAGGAGGCGGAGGCCCGGCTGCGGGAGATCGACACGACGCCCGGGATCCAGGAGGGCTGAGCCGGCCGCGGGGGGAGGGGCCCCGCGCCGGTGCCGTGACCGGGCAGGTCACACCCGTGAAGAAGCCGCGCCCCCGGCCGGTACGGCCGGGGGCGCGTACGCCGGGCCTCTTCCGGCGGGGCGGGGCCCCGCCGGAAGAGGCACACGGAGGCGTCAGGATCCCTGCGAGTCCTCCCCGTCCCCTGCGGAGGCCTTGCCGCCCCCGGCCGCCCGCCGCAGCCGCGGATGGCGACGGGCGCTCTGCTCCTCGCTGACGGCCTCGCCGACCATCGCCCGGATGGCCTCGCGCGCCCCGTGCAGCGGATGGTGGCGGGGCGGCCCGGCGCCCGGGTCCTCGCGCAGTTCCTTCACCAGCGACCAGCACAGTGCCAGCATCACCACGACGAAGGGCAGCGCCACCAGGATCGTCCCCGTCTTCAGCCCCTCCAGGCCACCCGCGAGCAGCAGGACGGCGGCCACCGCCGCCATCAGCACACCCCAGACGACGACCAGCCACTCGCGCGGGTGCAGCGCGCCGCCGGAGGTCAGCGAACCCATCACCAGGGAGGCGGAGTCGGCGCTGGTGACGAAGTAGGTCATCACCAGGATCATCGCGATCACCGAGGTGACCGTGCCCAGCGGAAGGGCCTCCAGCAGGCCGAACAGCGAGGCCTCCACACCGTCCTCCAGCCGTCCGGCCATGTCCGCCTCGCCGGTGGCGTCCAGCCGCATGGCGCTGCCGCCCATCACGCAGAACCAGACGACCGTGGCGCCGCTGGGCACCAGCAGGACGCCGGTCAGGAACTCGCGGATGGTGCGGCCGCGGGAGATGCGGGCGATGAAGGTGCCCACGAACGGCGCCCACGACAGCCACCAGGCCCAGTAGAAGATCGTCCAGGTGCCCAGCCACTCCTTGCTGCCGAACGCGCCGGTCCGGGACGAGAGCACCACGAGGTCCTGGAGGTAGGCGCCGATCCCCGCCGGGATCGCGTCGAGGATGAACACGGTCGGGCCCAGCAGGAAGACGAAGAGCATCAGCAGGGCCGCGAGCACCACGTTCATGCTGCTGAGCCACTTGATGCCCCGGTGCAGTCCGGAGAACGCCGAGATGACGAACGCGGCCGACAGCACCAGGATGACGAGCAGCTGCAGTTCCCTGCCGTCGTCCCAGCCGACCGTCAGGTTCAGGCCCTTGGCCACCTGCAGGGCGCCCAGGCCCAGACTGGTGGCGGTGCCGAAGACCGTGGCGAAGACGGCCAGCAGGTCGATGATCCGGCCGGGCCAGCCGTTCGCGCGGCGCTCGCCCAGCAGCGGGACGAAGACCGAACTGATGCGGTTGCCGCGGCCCTTGCGGAAGGTGACGTAGGCCAGTGCGAGGCCGGCCACGCCGTAGATCGCCCAGGGGTGCAGCGTCCAGTGGAAGAAGGAGTACTCCAGCGCCACACGCTCGGCGGCGCCACTGCCGCTCTGGACGTCGCCGAAGGGCGGCGGGTCGACGTAGTACGTCAGCGGCTCGCCCACGCCGTAGAACATCAGGCCGATGCCCATGCCGGCGCTGAACATCATCGCGATCCACGCCAGGTTGGAGAACTCCGGCTCGTCGGAGTCCCTGCCGAGCCTGATCCGGCCGAAGCGGCTGATCGCGATCACCGCGCACAGCACCAGGAAGAGATCGGCGGCGAGGGTGAACAGCCAGCCGAAGTTTCCCAGTACCCAGTTCAGCGCGGTGGTGGAGACGGAGGAGAAACCGTCCGTGCCGATGGCCGCCCAGGCCACCACGGCCAGCACGGCCACCACCCCGATGGCGATCACCTTGGTGTCCGGAGGCGGGTCCTCCCGGGCCGTCTCCGGAGCGGGTTCCTGGGGGGGAGTGCTCACATCGGTGCTCATATCACCCAACTATGAAATGGTTCTTCCGGTTCGTCGGACGGGCGCGCCGAGCGGCCACGGGCCGTCCAATGGCGCATCGTGGTCCCACCTGCCCGCCGCCGGTAGGGTCTAGACGGCGCGACAGCCTGTTCGAGACACAAGAGAGACCGCGTGGAAACGACACACACCGAAACAGGCCGCGTGCTGATCGCCGCGGACAAGTTCAAGGGGTCGCTCACCGCCGCCCAGGTGGCCGAGCACACCGCGGCCGGGATCCGCCGGGCCCGCCCCGGCACCCGGGCCGAGACGCTGCCCGTCGCGGACGGCGGGGACGGCACCGTCGACGCGGCGGTCGCCGCCGGATTCGCCCTGCGCCAGGCGGCGGTCACCGGGCCTCTGGGCAAGGCGGTCACCGCCTCCTACGCGCTGCGCGGCGACACCGCCGTGGTGGAGATGGCCCAGGCCTCCGGCCTCCAGAGGATGCCCGAGGGCGTCCTCGCCCCGTTGTCGGCCACCACCTACGGCACCGGCGAGCTGCTGCTCGCGGCGCTGGAGGCGGGGGCGCGCACGATCGTCCTCGGTGTGGGCGGCTCCGCCACCACCGACGGCGGCGCGGGCATGCTCACCGCGCTCGGCGCCCGCCTCCTCGACGCCGGCGGCAGCCCCCTCCAGCCCGGCGGCGGACCGCTGCGCCATCTGGCCACGGCCGACCTGTCGGGCCTGGACCCGAGGCTGAAGGACGTCGAGCTCATCCTGGCGAGCGACGTGGACAACCCGCTCACCGGGCCTCACGGGGCCGCGGTCGTCTACGGTCCCCAGAAGGGGGCGCGGGAGGAGGACGTGGAGCTTCTGGACGCCGCGCTCGCCCGCTACGCCCGTGTGCTGGAGACCGTCCTCGGCCCGCGCGCCGCCCACCTGGCCCAGCGGCCCGGCGCGGGCGCGGCCGGCGGCGTCGGCTAAGCGGCCCTGGCCGCGCTCGACGCCTCCTTCCGGCCCGGCATCGAGGTGCTCCTGGAGGTGCTGGGCTTCGCCGAAGCCCTGGAGCGTGCCGATCTGGTGATCACCGGCGAGGGCTCGCTGGACGCCCAGACGCTGCGCGGCAAGGCCCCCGCCGGGGTGGCCGCCGCCGCCCGCGCCGCGGGCCTGCCCGCGGTCGCGGTGTGCGGGCGCCTGGCCATCGGCGAGGAGGAGCTGCGGGCCGCCGGGATCGAGGCGGCGTACGCGCTGACCGACCTCGAACCGGATCCGGCCGTCTGCATGGCGCAGGCCGGACCGCTGCTGGAGCGGGTGGCCGAGCGGCTGGCGGCCGACCGCCTGTGACCTGCCCTTGAGGGTGTGTCGCGAAAGTCCCGTCCGCGGGCGCACGACGCCGTCCTCACAACACGCCGAGGGCCCGGTCCGCACCACGCGGTCCGGGCCTTCGGCCTGCCCGGCGCGGCCTCCCTCCCGCGCCCTCTCCCCTCCCTTTCCGTAACGCCCCGCCGCCCGGGAGCGGAGGCCGCGGGTCCGCTGTGCCCGTGCACAGCCGGGCCCGGTCCCCCTGGTCACCGGCAGCGATTCGCCCACCGGCCGTGGACGGCCCTTCGCGGCCGGTGCTGGGGTGAGCGCCGTGATCCCGGTGGAGCACACCGGGGACAGGACGGAGGAAGAGGAGGGCCGATGACGGCCGCTTCGCTGGAGGTCCGGGGGGTGTCCGTGGGCTACGGCCCGGTACGGGCGCTGAACTCGGTCTCCGTTGACGTACCCGAGGGCGCGGTGGTCGCCGTCCTCGGTGGCAACGGCGCCGGCAAGACCACCGCGCTCCGCGCGGTCTCGCGCACCCTGCGCTTCCACGGCGGGACGATCGCCTCCGGCACGGTCTCCTTCGCCGGGCGGCGGCTGGACGGCCTCACCCCGCCCAGGTGGTGGCCGCCGGAGTGGTGCAGGTGCCCGAGGGGCGGCAGGTGTTCGCCCGGATGACCGTGGCCGACAACCTCCGCGCCGGTGCGCTCGGGGCGGCCGGGGGCCGCCGGGCGGCGGCCGAGGCGCAGGCACGGGTCCAGGAGCTGTTCCCGGTGCTGGCCGAGCGGACCCACCAGCGGGCCGGACTGCTCTCCGGCGGCGAGCAGCGGATGCTCGCCATGGGCCGTGCCCTGATGGCCCGCCCCAAGCTGCTGCTTCTGGACGAACCCTCCCTCGGTCTGGCCCCCCTGATGGCCGACCGGATCGCCGAGACCGTACGGGAGATCAACGCCCGGGGCACCTCGGTGCTGCTGGTCGAGCAGAACGCCGTGATCGCGCTGCGGCTGGCCTCCGTCGCGGTCGTGCTGGAGGTGGGGGAGGTGGTGCTGTCGGGGGACGCGGACGAACTCGCCGCCTCCGACGAGGTGCGGCGCTGAAGCAGGCGTGCGACGACAAGGACCTCACCCGGGAGGGCGTGGTGAAGGCGCTGACGTCCATGGAGGACCACGACGGGGGCTTCGGCATCCGGCACGACTTCACCGACCCGAGGCTGCCCTCGACGCGGGAGAGCTTCATCCTCAAGCCGGACGGCGAGACCGAGGGCGGGCTGAAGGTGTACCGCGAGGCGGAGGTCTCGAACAACGCGCAGACGTTCTCCTTCCAGGGGTGACCGCGCGCCGGCCGGGTGGTCAGCGCCCACCGTGACGGGGGGCGGGTGGTACGGGGCCCGGGCCCGCCGCCTTCTCCTTCCGACGCCTCCTCGCGAATCCGCTGGTGTATCCCGGCGCGGGCCGGGAAGACGCGGACCAGGAGGAGAAGGCGGGAAACACTCGGGCGCCGACCGTCCCCGCCGTGGCTAGGGCTGAGCCGCCGCCCGTGCCTCACGGCGGTTGCCGCGGAAGGTGTTGACCCGGCGCGCGGTGGCGAACAGCGGGATCACCGCGCCCAGCACCAGCTGCAGCGCGCAGCCGGTCTGCAGCAGCAGCTCACCGCCCGGTGCGTCGAAGGCCCAGGCCGTCAGCAGGCCCATGCTCAGCACGATCCAGCCGAGCATCGCCACGGCCAGCAGCCCGCGCGGCTTGGGGTACTCCACCCGGCTCACCATCAGCCAGGCCACCCCGACGATGGCCAGCAGCGTCGGGACGAACGGCAGTTCCAGCAGTACGATCGAGACGACCGTCAGCGCCCCGAAGGGGCTGGGCATGCCCTGGAACACCCCGTTGGGCAGGGTGACACAGGAGAACCTGGCGAGTCGCAGCACCACCGCCAGCAGCACCACGATGCCGGCGAGCGCCGAGACGCCCTGGTGCGCGTCGTTGGCCACCATCCCCCAGACCAGCACGAAGTACGCGGGCGCCAGGCCGAAGCTGATCAGGTCGGAGAGGTTGTCCAGCTCCGCGCCCATCGCCGAACTGCGCAGCTTGCGCGCCACGAGCCCGTCGAAGAGGTCGAAGACCGAGGCCAGCAGCATCAGCATCACGGCGGTCGCGGCGCTGTGCCGGGCCATGCCACCGTCGCCGTTGCCCGTCAGGTGCGGGATCAGGACGCCGGTGGTGGTGAAGTACACCGCCAGGAAGCCGCAGGTGGCGTTGCCCAGGGTGAGCGCGTCGGCTATCGACAGCCGCATGGACAGCGGCATGTCGCCCATCTCGTCGCCGTCCTCGTCCGGATCGGCCTCGGGGACCCACTGGGCCTTGGGGTCAATCACGGTCAAGGCGAGTCACCCCCGCGGTCGTGGGCTGGCCGACCTCGACGGCGACCTCGACGCCCTCCGGGAGGTAGAGGTCGACGCGGGATCCGAAGCGGATCAGGCCGATCCGCTCACCCTGCTCGACCTTGGCGCCCTGCTCGACGTAGGGCACGATCCGCCGGGCCACGGCACCGGCGATCTGGACCATCTCGATGTCGCCCAGCTCGGTGTCGAAGTGCCAGACGACGCGCTCGTTGTTCTCGCTCTCCTTGTTGAACGCCGGAACGAACCCGCCGGGCACATGCTCGACGGACGTCACCGTACCCGCCAGCGGGGCGCGGTTGACGTGGACGTTCAGCGGGCTCATGAAGATCGCGACGCGGGTGCGTCCGTCCTTCCAGGGCATGATGCTCTGGACCACGCCGTCGGCCGGGGAGATGACGCGACCCTGGGCGATCTCTCGCTCGGGGTCGCGGAAGAACCACAGCATGCCCGCCGCCAGGGCGGTGGCGGGCACTGCCGCCACCGCCGCGCCTCTCGAGCGCCTGGCGCGGGCCAGGCCGAGGGCGGCGGTGGCGACGGTCGGGAGGAGCCACGGCGACGCTCCGCGCGCGAGACGGATACGGCCGCGTTGTGCAGAGGATGGGCTGTGGGGCATGAATGACCTTCGTAGCGGAGGGGGGCCGCGTAAACACGGGGGACGGCGGCTTTCCCGGGATGCTATCGGTTATCGGTGGCAACTGGGCAAGCCAGAGCACCTGTCGGGATCGCGGGCTCCCCGGAAGGCCTCGGTTCGGGGTGTTGCCCCTTTGGAGGGGCAACACCCCGAATGAGGCATTCTACCCCTGGATCTTGTACTCCTCCAAGAGCCGGCGTCCCACGATCATCTTCTGGATCTCGGCGGTGCCTTCGCCGATCAGGAGCATCGGGGCCTCACGGTACAGCCGTTCGATCTCGTACTCCTTGGAGAAACCGTAACCGCCGTGGATGCGGAACGCGTCCTCCACGACCTCCTTGCAGTACTCCGAGGCGAGGTATTTGGCCATCCCCGCCTCCAGGTCGTTGCGCTGCCCGGAGTCCTTCTTCCGCGCGGCGCCCACCATCAGGGCGTGCGCCGCCTCCACCTTGGTGGCCATTTCGGCCAACTTGAACTGGATTGCCTGGTGCTGGGCGATCGGCTTGCCGAAGGTGTGCCGCTGCTGGGCGTAGGAGACACCCAGCTCGAAGGCGCGCTGGGCGACCCCGCAGCCGCGCGCGGCCACGTTGACCCGGCCGACCTCGACGCCGTCCATCATCTGGTAGAAGCCGCGGCCGCTCGCGCCCCCCAGGACCCGGTTCGCCGGGACGCGCAGGCCGTCCAGGAGCAACTCGGTGGTGTCGACGCCCTTGTAGCCCATCTTGTCGATCTTGCCGGGGATCGTCAGACCCGGCCTGACCTCGCCGAAACCCGGCTCCTTCTCGACCAGGAAGGTGGTCATCGACCTGTGGGGCGCGGTGCCTTCGGGGTGGCCCTCGTCGGTGCGGCACAGCACCGCCACCAGCGAGGAGGTGCCGCCGTTGGTCAGCCACATCTTCTGGCCGGTCAGGACGTACTCGTCGCCGTCGCGCACGCCCCTGGTGGTGATGGCCGACACGTCCGAGCCCAGGCCCGGCTCGGACATCGAGAAGGCGCCGCGGACCTCGCCGGCCGCCATCCTCGGCAGGAAGTACTCCTTCTGCTCGTCGGTGCCGTGCTGCTTGAGCATGTACGCGACGATGAAGTGGGTGTTGATGATGCCGGACACGCTCATCCAGCCGCGGGCGATCTCCTCCACGCACAGGGCGTAGGTGAGCAGCGACTCCCCGAGACCGCCGTACTCCTCCGGGATCATCAGGCCGAAGATCCCCAGCTCCTTGAGGCCCTCCACGATCTGGGCCGGGTACTCGTCCCGGTGCTCCAGCTCGGTGGCGACCGGGATGATCTCCTTGTCGACGAAGCCGCGGACGGTGGAGACGATCTCCCGCTGGATGTCCGTCAGGCCCTCGGTCTGTGCCAGGCGTCCCATGTCACTCGCCTCCCTTTCCGGAGTCCCGCCCGTCCGTGCGCGGCTCGGGGCGGCCGGGCTGCGCACCTCCGCGCGCCTCGATGTACTCGGCGGTGGGCACCATCACCTTGCGGCGGAAGACGCACACCAGGGTGCCGTCCTGCTTGTAACCCCTGGTCTCGACGTGGACGATGCCGCGGTCGGACTTCGAGCGCGACGGCGTCTTGTCCAGGACGGTGGTCTCGCCGTAGACCGTGTCGCCGTGGAAGGTCGGCGCCACGTGCCGCAGCGACTCGATCTCCAGGTTGGCGATCGCCTTGCCGGAGACGTCCGGCACGGACATGCCCAGCAGTAGCGAGTAGATGTAGTTGCCGACCACCACGTTCCTGCCGAAGTCCGTCGTCCTCTCGGCGTAGTTGGCGTCCATGTGGAGCGGGTGGTGGTTCATGGTCAGCAGGCAGAACAGGTGGTCGTCGTACTCCGTGACCGTCTTGCCGGGCCAGTGCCGGTAGACGTCCCCGACCTCGAACTCCTCGTAGGTGCGGCCGAACTGCATGGTGTGGGTCTCCGTGGTGTGGTGGAAGAACGGGATACCGGACCGGGCCGCCCCCTCCCCTCCCCGCCCTTCCCCCGCCCCGTAGGCGGAGGGGAAGGGCGGGGAGGGGACCGGGAGCGGCCCGCGGTGGTGGGGCTCAGGCGGCAGGCGGCTCGAACTTCGAGGTCCGCTCCATGCCGGCGGCCCGGCCCTTGCCCGCGATGACCAGCGCCATCTTGCGGCTGGCCTCGTCGATCATCTCGTCGCCGAGCATCGCCGAACCCTTCCTGCCGCCCGCCTCGGAGGTGAAGTACTCGTAGGCGTCCAGGATCAGCTCCGCGTGGTCGTAGTCCTCCTGGGAGGGGGAGAAGACCTCGTTGGCCGCCTCGACCTGACCGGGGTGCAGCACCCACTTGCCGTCGAAACCGAGGGCCGCGGCGCGCTCGGCGACCGCCCGGAAGCCGTCCACGTTCTTGATCTGCAGGTAGGGGCCGTCGATGGCCTGCAGGTCGTGGGTGCGGGCGGCCATCAGGATCCGCATCAGGATGTAGTGGTAGGCGTCGGCCGGGTAGCCGGGCGGCTGCTCGCCCACGACCAGGGACTTCATGTTGATGGAGGCCATGAAGTCGGCCGGGCCGAAGATGATGGTCTCCAGCCGGGGCGAGGCGGCGGCGATCTCGTCGACGTTCACCAGGCCCTTGGCGTTCTCGATCTGCGCCTCGATGCCGATGCGGCCGACCTCGAAGCCCATCGTGGTCTCGATCTGCGTCAGCAGCATGTCCAGCGCCCTGACCTGGGCGGCGTCCTGGACCTTCGGCAGCATGACGCAGTCCAGGTTGGGGCCCGCGCCCTCGACGACCGTGATCACGTCGCGGTACGTCCAGTGGGTGGTCCAGTCGTTGACCCGCACCACCCGGGTCTTGCCCGTCCAGTCGCCCTCGTTGAGGAACTTCACGATGGTGTGCCGGGCCTCGGGCTTGGCCAGTGGGGCGCAGGCGTCCTCCAGGTCCAGGAAGACCTGGTCGGCGGCCAGGCCCTGGGCCTTCTCCAGGAAGCGGGGGTTGCTGCCCGGGACCGCGAGGCATGAGCGGCGGGGACGCAGCCGGTTCACCGGGGATGCGGGCGTGGTCATGCGGGGACCTCCAGGGGGTCGAGCTTGTTCGCGGTGCGGATCTCGTCGACGATACGGCCGATGATCTCCGTGATGCCGAAGTCCTTCGGGGTGAAGACCGCCGCCACCCCGGCGGAACGCAGCGCCTCGGCGTCCGCGTTCGGGATGATGCCGCCGACGACGACGGGGATGGGGGTACCGCCCGGGCCGCCGGGCCCGAGGGGATCGTCCACACCCGCCAGACGCAGCCGGTCCAGCACGTCGGGCACCAGTTCGGCGTGCGAGCCGGAGAGGATCGACAGCCCCACGCAGTGCACGTCCTCGGCGACGGCCGCCGAGACGATCTGCTCGGGGGTGAGCCGGATGCCCTGGTAGACCACCTCGAAGCCCGCGTCGCGGGCCCGTACGGCGATCTGCTCGGCCCCGTTGCTGTGCCCGTCCAGACCGGGCTTGCCCACCAGCAGGCGCAGCCTGCCGCAGCCCAGCTCGGCGGCCGTGGCCGCCGCCTTCCGGCGTACCTCGGCCAGTCGCGAGCCCTCCTCGGCCGGGGTCGCCACCGGCGCGGAGCTCACGCCGGTGGGGGCCCGGTACTCGCCGAAGACGTCGCGCAGGGCCCAGGACCACTCACCGGTGGTCACCCCGGCGCGGGCGCACTCCAGGGTGGCGGGCATCAGGTTGTCCCGGCCGGCCGCGGCCCGCTTCAGCTCGGCGAGCGCCCGGTGGGCGCGGGCCTCGTCCCGCCCGTCGCGCCACTGCTGGAGGGCGGTGACGACGCTGCGCTCCACCGCCGGGTCCACGGTCATGATGGCCGTGTCCAGGTCGGCGGTGAGCGGGTTGGGCTCGGTGGACTCGAAGCAGTTGACCCCGACGATCCTCTCCTCGCCGGACTCGATGCGGGCCCGGCGCTCGGCGTGCGAGGCCACCAGTTGCGACTTCAGATAGCCGGACTCCACCGCGGCCATCGCGCCGCCCATCTCCTGGATGCGCTCGATCTCGGCGAGGGCGCCCTCGGCCAGCTCGGCGGTCCTGGCCTCGACCACGTGCGAGCCGGCGAACAGGTCGTCGTACTCCAGCAGGTCGCTCTCGTGGGCCAGGACCTGCTGGATGCGCAGTGACCACTGCTGGTCCCAGGGCCTGGGCAGGCCGAGCGCCTCGTTCCAGGCCGGCAGCTGCACGGCGCGGGCGCGGGCGTCCCTGGAGAGGGTGACCGCCAGCATCTCCAGCACGATGCGCTGGATGTTGTTCTCCGGCTGAGTCTCGGTCAGCCCCAGGGAGTTGACCTGGACCCCGTAGCGGAAACGGCGGTGCCCGGGGTCCTCGATCCCGTACCGCTCGCGGGTGATCCTGTCCCAGATGCGGGTGAAGGCCCGCATCTTGCACATCTCCTCGACGAAGCGGACGCCCGCGTTGACGAAGAAGGAGATGCGCCCGACGACGTCCCCCATCCGCTCGGCGGGTACCTGCCCGGAGTCGCGCACCGCGTCCAGCACCGCGATGGCGGTGGACATGGCGTAGGCGATCTCCTGCACGGGGGTGGCCCCGGCCTCCTGCAGGTGGTAGCTGCAGATGTTGATCGGGTTCCACCTGGGCATGTGCGCCACGGTGTAGGCGATCGTGTCGGTGGTCAGGCGCAGGGAGGGGCCCGGCGGGAAGACGTGCGTCCCGCGCGAGAGGTACTCCTTGACGATGTCGTTCTGCGTCGTCCCCGACAGCCCGGAGATGTCCGCGCCCCGCTCCTCGGCGACCACCTGGTACAGCGCCAGCAGCCACATGGCGGTGGCGTTGATGGTCATCGAGGTGTTCATCCGCTCCAGGGGGATGTCCTGGAACAGCCGGCGCATGTCGCCGAGGTGGCAGACGGGGACCCCGACCCGGCCGACCTCGCCGCGGGCGAGGACGTGGTCGGGGTCGTAACCGGTCTGGGTGGGCAGGTCGAAGGCGACCGACAGGCCGGTCTGCCCCTTGGCGAGGTTGCGCCGGTACAGCTCGTTGGACGCCTCGGCCGTGGAGTGCCCGGCGTACGTCCGCATCAGCCACGGACGGTCTTTCTGGCGCTCAGCCATGGGGATGACCTCTACACGTTCCGGAAGCGGTTGATGGCGTCGACGTGCCCGGCCCGCATCTCGGCGTCGCGCACGCCCATGCCCTCGCGCGGGGCCAGGCACAGCACGCCGACCTTGCCCTGGTGGACGTTGCGGTGCACGTCGTGGGCGGCCTGGCCGGTCTCCTCCAGGGAGTACGTCCTGGACAGGGTGGGGTGGATCTTCCCCTTGGCGATGAGGCGGTTGGCCTCCCACGCCTCGCGGTAGTTGGCGAAGTGGGAGCCGATGATGCGCTTGAGCGACATCCACAGGTAGCGGTTGTCGTAGCTGTGCATGTAGCCGGAGGTCGAGGCGCAGGTGGTGATGGTGCCGCCCTTGCGGGTGACGTAGACGGAGGCGCCGAAGGTCTCGCGGCCCGGGTGCTCGAAGACGATGTCCACGTCCTCGCCGCCGGTCAGCTCGCGGATGCGCTTGCCGAAGCGCTTCCATTCGCGCGGGTCCTGGGTGTGCTCGTCCTTCCAGAAGCGGTAGCCCTCGGCGGTGCGGTCGATGATCGCCTCGGCGCCCATGGCGCGGCAGATGTCGGCCTTCCGCGGGGAGGAGACCACGCAGATGGGGCTGGCGCCACCGGCCAGGGCCATCTGGGTGGCGTAGGAGCCCAGGCCGCCGCTCGCGCCCCAGATCAGCACGTTGTCGCCCTGCTTCATGCCGGCGCCGTTGCGGGAGACCAGCTGCCGGTAGGCGGTGGAGTTGACCAGGCCGGGGGCGGCGGCCTCCTCCCAGGACAGATGGCCGGGCTTGGGCATGAGCTGGTTGGACTTCACCAGCGCGATCTCGGCCAGGCCGCCGAAGTTGGTCTCGAAGCCCCAGATGCGCTGTTCGGGGTCGAGCATGGTGTCGTTGTGGCCGTCGGCGTTCTCCAGCTCCACCGACAGGCAGTGGGCGACGACCTCGTCGCCGGGCTGCCAGGCGTTGACGCCGGGGCCGGTGCGCAGCACCACGCCCGCCAGGTCGGAGCCGATGACGTGGTACGGCAGGTCGTGGCGCCTGGCCAGTTGTGAGGTGCGGCCGTAGCGCTCCAGGAAGCCGAAGGTGGAGACCGGCTCGAAGATCGAGGTCCACACCGAGTTGTAGTTCACCGAGGAGGCCATGACCGCCACCAGGGCTTCGCCGGGGCCCAGCTCCGGCAGGGGCACCTCGTCCAGGTGCAGGGACTTGCGCGGGTCCTTCTCCCGGGTGGGCATCCCGGCGAACATGTCGGCCTCGTCCTTGTGCACGGTGACCGCGCGGTAGGACTCGGGCAGCGCCAGGTTGGCGAAGTCGGCGGGCTTGCTGTCCGACGCGAGGATCGCGTCCAGGATTTCCTTCACTGTGGCCTCCGGCGAGCGTTCGGGGACGCTTGAGGGGTCGCTGGGGTCTTCTTCGGTCTCTGTGTGAGCTGCTGGTGCCGTCGGTTCGGCGGTGGTGCTGCGGCTCGGCGCGGTAGCGCTGAAGGTGCCTGTGACGCAGGCGCCCGGGCGCACGGCAGTGACCGCGGGGACAGTGCCCGGACAACACTCACGCTATGGCACTGCGTGCCAGCACACAAGACACTGCGTGCCAAAAATTTCCCTCACTTGTCACCGGGGGTGCACGTATGAGCGGGGCGCAAGTGAGAGCGGCCGCCTCCCGGGGGAGGCGGCCGTGTTTCTGTGTCCGATTATGTCTGTCTGCGACTGTTTATGTTCGCATGTGCCGGTTCTCGCTCGTGTCCGATGTGCCGCGCGGTACTCAGTCCCGCCGCAGGGCCTCCTCGATCGTGCGCATCACCTGGTCCAGCGGGGCGTCCGTGCGTGCCACCGCCACCAGCACCTCGCCCCTCCGGCCGGCCGGACCGATCGTTCCGGCGGAGCCGGCCGGCAGGTCGGACGCCGTCCGGCCGGCGACGAAGCCGGTGCCGAAGGTCCGCCGCACGGTGGCGAAGGCCCGGTCCAGCTGGGCCTCCACATCGCCCCGGCCCCCCGCGCGCAGCCAGCGCCGCAGCACGTGGTTGTGCGCGGTGACCACCGCCGACGCCGCCACCTCGGCCAGCAGCGGCTCGTCCGGGCCGTCCTCGTCGCCGTCCCGGTGGACCACGGCGGACTCGTCGAAGTGGCCCAGCAGGTACCGGGTGAACAGCCGCTCGTAGCGGGCCACGGACGCGATCTCCCGCTCCCGCAGCGTGGGCACCTCCCGGGTGAGGCGGTAGCGCTCCACCGACACCGCGGGGGAGGCCGCGTACATCCGCATGACCTCCTTGATGCCCCGGCACACGGTGTCCAGCGGGTTCTCGTGCGCGGGCGCCGCGTCCAGCACCGCCTCGGCACGCTCCAGGGTGTCGTCGTGGTCCGGGAAGATCGCCTCTTCCTTGGAGCGGAAGTGCCGGAAGAAGGTGCGCCGGGCCACCCCGGCCGCGGCCGCGATCTCGTCGACCGTGGTCTCCTCGTACCCCTTGGTGGCGAAGAGTTCCATCGCGGCCGCGGCCAGTTCACGGCGCATCTTCAGACGCTGGCTGGGCACGTTGGGGCGGGCGGACCGAACGGACTGCGGCATGTGTGGAACGTTACACGGCGCGCCGCCGCCGGCGGGCGGGCCGCCGGGATCCAGCAGTCCGCCCCAACCGGAGTCCGCCCCGGGCGGGAGCGCCGGGTCCGCCGGGCTCACCGCCTCGCGTACTCGCGGAAGCCGCGCCCGCTCTTGCGGCCCAGGCAGCCCGCCGCGACCAGGTGCTCCAGCAGCGGCGCCGGAGCCAGGCCCGGCTCGCGGAACTCCTCGTGCAGCACCTTCTCGATCGCCAGGGAGACGTCCAGACCGACCACGTCCAGCAGCTCGAACGGGCCCATCGGGTAGCCGCCGCCGAGCTTCATGGCCGCGTCGACGGCGTCCATGTCGGCGTAGTGCTCCTGCACCATCTTGATCGCGTTGTTCAGGTACGGGAACAGCAGCGCGTTGACGATGAAGCCCGCCCGGTCGCCGCAGTCCACCGGGTGTTTGCGGACCCTGGCGCACACCTCGCGCACGGTGGCGTGGACGTCGTCGCCGGTCAGGACGGTGCTCACCACCTCCACCAGCTTCATCGCGGGGGCGGGGTTGAAGAAGTGCATGCCGATCACGTCCTGCGGGCGGGAGGTCGCGCAGGCGCAGGCGACCACCGGCAGCGAGGAGGTGGTGGTGGCCAGGACCGCGCCCGGCCTGCACACCTCGTCCAACGTCGCGAACAGGCCCTTCTTGACCTCCAGGTCCTCGGCCACCGCCTCGACCGCCAGGTCCACGTCCGCCATCGCGGACAGCGAGCCGGCCGGGGTGATCCTGGCGAGCGTCTCGTCGCGGGCCCCGGCGTTCATCCGGCCCTTCCTCACCGACCGCTCCAGCGAGGAGGCGATCCGGTCCCTGGCCTTCTTGGCCTTCTCCTCGCCGCGCGCGACCAGCACCACGTCGTAGCCGGCCTTGGCGAACACCTCGGCGATGCCACTGGCCATCGTCCCCGAGCCCGCCACGCCGACGGAG
The DNA here is from genome assembly GCF_057196705.1 of Streptomyces sp. ATLC9. NCBI lineage: Bacteria > Bacillati > Actinomycetota > Actinomycetes > Kitasatosporales > Streptomycetaceae > Streptomyces > Streptomyces sp. ATLC9. The sequence continues at coordinate 20,441 of NZ_JBXUOY010000049.1, forward strand.
CCCACCCGGCGCGGGGCGCCCCGCAGTCCGCCCTCGCGCGGGGTGAGCGCGTCCGGCACCACCGTCGCCGAACCCGGCGCGTCGTAGGTGTAGAAGCCGCGTCCGGCCTTGCGGCCCGTCAGGCCCGCGGCGCTGAGCTGGCCCAGGACAGGGGCGGGGGCGTGCAGCCGGTCGCGGGACTCGGCGTACATCGCCTCCAGCACGGTGCGGGCGGTGTCGACGCCGATCAGGTCCAGCAGGGCGAGCGGGCCCATCGGCAGACCGCAGCCCAGGCGCATCGCGGCGTCGATGTCCTCGCGGGTGGCGTACTTCGACTCGTACATGGCCGCGGCCTGGTTGAGGTAGCCGAACAGCAGCCCGTCGGCGACGAAGCCGGGCCGGTCGCCGACCGGGATCGGCTCCTTGCCCAGATCGGCGGCGAGAGCGGTGACCGCGGCGACCGCCTCGGGGGAGGTGAGCACGCAGGAGACGATCTCCACCAGCCTCATCGCGGGCGCGGGGTTGAAGAAGTGCATCCCCAGCACGCGCTCGGGGTGCGCGGAGTCGGCCGCGAGCCGGGTGACCGACAGGGCGTTGGTGCCGGTGGCGATGACGGCGGCCGGCTTGACGATGCCGTCCAGTTCGGTGATGACGTGCTGCTTGAGGCCGTAGTCCTCCGGCACCACCTCGATGACCAGGTCGGCCTCGGCCGCGGCCTGGAGGTCGCAGAAGGTGCGGAAGCGGGCGAGGGCGTCGCGCCGCTCCTGTTCGGTGATCCGCCCGCGCTCCACGGCGCGGGCTGTGGACGCCTCCAGCGCGGTGACGGCCCGGCGGGCGGCGTTCTCGTCGGTGTCGATGCCGATGACCTCGCGACCGGCGCGGGCCAGCACCTCGGCGATGCCGGTGCCCATGGTGCCGAGGCCGACCACGGCGACGGTGGTGAGGGTGGGACGGTCCATCACGGGACTCCAGGGAAGAGGAAGAGACGGTGACGACTGCGGGGGAGAAAGAGGGGGAGAACGGCGGGCGGGGCGCACGGGAGCGCCGGGCCCGCGGCGTCACGCGGGTGTGGAACGAGCGAGAGCGGCCCTGTCCCGGGGCCGTGCTCGACCTGCGTGTACGCGTGCTGAACCGACTGCACACCGGACGGCCGCGTCACCAGGCCGTCCGACTGAGCGGGGGTACCGCTCCGATGAGCAGGCTAACTTGCGGGTAACCCGAATGCCAGAGGGTAGACCGCTTCCAGGAATGTGGCACCTACCACAGGGAGGTGACGTGCCGGTGGGCAGGGCGGGCACGGTGGACCGCGAAATGGTGGACCGTCTGCGGGCCGAGGCGGATCCGGAGGAGTACGGGCGGCTGCTCGTTCTGGCGCGGCGGGACACGGCCGCCGCCCGTGACGCGCTGGCCGCCGAACTCACCGCTCCGGCGCGCCCCTTGTGGGCCCGCGAGCTGGCCGCCTGCACTCTGGGGCGGGCCGGGGACCCCCGGGCCTTCGAGACGCTGGTGTTCCTGCTCAACCACCGCGAACCGGCCCGCTGTGCCGCCGCGGCCCGCGCCCTGCTGCGCCTGGGGGATCCGCGTACCGCCCGCGCCGCCGCGGCGCTGGCGACCAACGAGCTGCGCACCTCCTACGCGTTGCACCCCGTACGGCTGCTGGCGGCCCTGCGTGCGCCGCAGTCCGCGCCGACCCTGATCCGTGTCCTGGACCGGCTGCTGGCCGGCCCCGTCCACCACTGGCCGGTGGCCCGCGCCTGCGTGGACGGGCTCGGGGCGCTGGGAGATGCGCGGGCCCGGCTGGTGCTGCTGGCCGCGAGGGAGCGCGAGGAGCTGCGCGCGGCGGCCGACGAGGCGCTGCGCAGGCTCTGACCCCGCGGGGCCGGTGCCGGCGGGACGGGGGCGGCCCCGCCCCGGCGTGTTCAGCCGTCCGCCCGGAGCGGGAACCCTTCCCCGGCGTAAGGGATGGCGCGACCGTCGGGCTGCGAAACGCAGGCCGTTCGCGTGCGGCGCCTTGTGAAGCGCGACACAGGGTGTTCCCGGGGTTCCGCTTCGAAGAAAGGAGGCGGGGCCAAGGCGGCGGGATGAACCCCGCGCCCCGGACGCCGGGCGCGGGGGCGGCGGCCGTCAGTAGCTCCACCAACTCCCCTCGGAGGGCTGCGGGATCCAGGTGTAGATGCCGCTCTCGGCGGGGCCGCGCCGCCAGACGGCCCGTACGCGGTCGGCCGGGTACTCCTCCAGGCAGTCCCACACGCCCAGGGAGTCGGTGTCCTCGATGACGATCTGGCCGTCGGCGGTGCGCCCGGCGCGCCCCGCCTCGACCAGTCTCTCCCGGCCATCCGTGAGTTGCAGCTTGAAGACGGCCATCCCTGATGCCTTTCCCCCGGCGGGACCGCCGTGCGGTGGCGGCGGACCGCGGGTCTTCCGGTGCCTGCGGTGTGGTTTGGGAGCGGCCACCCCCGAGGCTCCGGACGACGACGCAGCGGTGGCCCCGGAGGTGGCGTGGAAGCAGGCCGACGATGTCGGCGAGCGGTCTTACTCTAACGCAGGGGGAGAATCGCAGCGCCTCCTGGAACCCTGGTGGAGGCGCCCGAACGGGGAGACGGGGCGGGATGTGACGGGACGTCGGCGAAGGGGCGGGTGAGGGGGCGAGCGCCGTGCGCGCCCCGGGCGGACCTCACAGCAGGGTGAGCTGGACCGGGCCCGGTCCGGCCCCGGGGGCGCAGGCCGGCCGGGCGCCGAGGAGGCCGGCGCCCCGGTGCGCCCCCGGCCCGGACGGCCCGATGCCGTACTCCTCGGCCAGTTCGTGCACCTGCCGGGTGATCCGGCGCTGGTACCACCTCGGGGCGTAGGCGCCGTCGGTGTACAGCCGCTCGTAGTGGCCCACCAGGCCCGGGTGGTGCCGGGCCAGCCAGGCGGTGAACCACTCGCGCGCACCTGGCCGCAGGTGCAGCGCCAGCGGCGTGACGGAGGTCGCGCCCGCCGCCGCGATCGCCCGCACCGTCGCGCGGAGCCGGCCGGGGCTGTCGGAGAGGTACGGGATGACCGGCGCCATCAGCACACCGCAGCCGATGCCGTGGTCGGTGAGGGCGCGCACCACCTCCAGGCGCCGTTCGGGGGCCGGGGCGCCGGGCTCGACGGTGCGCCACAGATCCTCGTCCAGGAAGGCGACCGACACCGAGACGCCCACCTCGGCCACCGCGCCGGCCGAGCGCAGCAGGTCCAGATCGCGCAGGATCAGGGTGCCCTTGGTGAGGATGGAGAACGGGTTGGCGTGGTCGCGCAGGGCGGTCAGGATGCCGGGCATCAGCCGGTAGCGGCCCTCGGCGCGCTGGTAGCAGTCGGCGTTGGTGCCCATGGCTATGTGGTGGCCCGGCCAGCGCGGGGAGGCCAGCTCCCGGCGCAGCAGCAGGTCGGCGTTGGTCTTCACCACGATCTGGGTGTCGAAGCCGGTCCCGGTGTCCAGGTCCAGGTAGCCGTGGCTGCGCCGGGCGAAGCAGTACACGCAGGCGTGCGAGCAGCCGCGGTAGGGGTTGACGGTCCATTCGAACGGCATCCGGGAGGCGCCCGGTACCCGGTTGATGATCGAACGGGCCCGCACCTCGTGGAAGGTGATGCCTTTGAACTCGGGGGTGTCGACCGTGCGCGTGACCACGTCGGCGCCGAAGAGGGCGGCCTCGGTGCCGCCCGCGCCCGGTCCGTCCCGGTGCGGATTGTCCCAGCGCATACGACCTCCTCGTTCCACCCGCACAAGAATAGAACACCTGTTCCCTTCATGGGTAACCCGGATTTGGGCGGGCGCGCCGCGGGTGGTTGGCTGGCGTCAGCGGCCGCCGCGAGGGCGACGGCCGGCCACCGGGACCACCAGGGGAGCAGTCATGGCGCAGGTCGAATCCACCACGCAGCGCGAGATCGCGGCCCGCCCGGAGGAGGTGTTCGACGCGCTCGCCGACTACAGCGGCACCCGCGGCGGGCTGCTGCCCGGGCAGTTCAGCGAGTACGAGGTGCGCGAGGGCGGCGACGGCAAGGGCACGCTCGTCCACTGGAAGCTCCAGGCGACCTCCAAGCGGGTCCGCGACTGCCTGATGGAGGTGGACGAGCCGATGGAGGGGCAGCTGGTCGAACGCGACCGCAACTCCTCGATGGTCACCACCTGGACCGTCACCCCGGGGCCGGCCGAGGGCACCTCGCGGGTCACCGTCACCACCGTCTGGCAGGGCGCGGGCGGCGTCGGCGGCTTCTTCGAGCGCGCCTTCGCCCCCAGGGGGCTGGCCCGCGTCCACGACGAGCTGCTCGCCAACCTCGCCGCCGGGACCGAGGGCCGCGCGGACGCCTGACCGTCCTGCCGCGCCCCGGCCCGCCGTGTCCCGCCCCGCGGCACCCGCGCCCGGACCGGGGCGCGCCCGGACGCACGAACCGCGCCGGACGGGGTAGGCGGGCTCTCCCGGCGGCCGCACCCCGCGGCCCGCGGAGAAGACGAGGGAGAGACCCCCGTGAACGCCACACTCGAAGACGGCGGCTCCTCGCAGGGCATCTGGAGCACCGACCCCGCGATCACGGCCGCTGTGCACATGCCGATCTTCGAGAAGTACTTCGCCCCGGACCTGCCGCTGGTCGACGCCGACTGCGGCAGCGGGGCCCAGACGGTCTTCCTGGCCGGGCGCTTCCACCCGTGCGTAGGGATCGACCGCTCGGCCGCCGTCCTGGAGCGTGCCCGCACGGCGGTGGGGGAGGGGGCCGGCGGCCGCTCCGCCCCCGACTTCCGGCAGCTCGACGCCGCCGACCCCGCCGCGATGCGGCGGCTGCACGAGGAACTGGGCGACGCCAACGTCTACCTGCGCGGCGTCCTGCGGCGCGGTGGTCCCGCCGGCCGCGCGCGCGTCGCCGAGTCCGTCGCCGCGATCGTCGGGGAG